>NZ_JBSFNS010000022.1:613-99175 GCF_053587275.1 Amycolatopsis sp. NPDC003676 | reverse complement strand
CGTGCATGTCAAGGCATCTTTCCCGCCTTGACAAGCACCCCCGCGCCGTAGTCACACTCAGCTTCGGGGTGCCCCACGCAACAAACACGGCAATGTCGCCGCCAGGCGACGAGCCGATTACTCAGCCGCCAGGCGACGAGCCGAACTTACTCAGCCGCCATCCGCTCCCGAAGCGACCGAGGCCGCATATCCGTCCACACCTCGTCCACGTGCTTCATGCACTCCTCCCGGCTCCCCCGGACCCCGTCGGCCCGCCACCCGGCCGGCACCTCCTTGTCCGCGGGCCACAGCGAATACTGCTCCTCCTCATTGACCAAAACCTGAAACACAGCAGCGTCGTCCATCAGAAATTCCCTTTCTCCGTCACTGACCAGAAGTCTCTTCAAGCTCCCGAACCCGAGGCGCGGCAGGCAACCCGCGCAAAGTCCCGCTAAACGTACTTAAAAGAGTGACCACGGCAATCGACCCGGTACAAGCCAGCACCGCGGACACGGCAGGCAACGCCTCGACCAGCCACCCGCCCAACGCGGGCCCGGCCGCCGCGGCCAACCCGCCGGTCACCCCCAGCACCCCGCCGAGCCGCCCCCGCAACCCGTCCGGAGTGGACAACAACTGATAAGTAGCAATAGCAGTATTGGCAGCCGGTGGCAAAAACGCAATAGCCGCGAAGAGCGCGCCCATCACATATCCATTGTGGACTAACACGGCAAGCGGCGTCAGCACGGTCAACGCCCAGAACACCCCGATAACCAGCCCGTACGCGCTGAGCCACCGATGCAGGTACGGCGCGGCCAGCGACCCGAGAATCCCCCCGGCCCCCAGCATCGCCGCCATCACGCCGATCTCCCCGGCCGGAACCCCCCGCTCGTTGGCCAGCACGATGATCACGAGGTAATAAGCGGAAAAGAACAGATTCAAACTGACGACACAAGCCACAGTAGCCCGCAGCGCTGGCCGCGACCACACCCACCGAAGCCCCTCGACGATCTCCCGCCCCAGATGCTTCGGCGGCGCGTCCTCCGCCCGCTCGGCCTGCCGGGGCAACCGCACGAACAGCAGCGACACAAACGCGAACACATGCGCGACCAGGTCGAAGAGGAATGGAATAACCCGCCCCACCGCGAAAAGAAATCCGCCCAGCGCATTCCCGGACAACTGCCCCGCACTAGTCCGCGCAGCGTTCATCGCCACCGCGGACGGCACCTGTTCCTCCGCCACCAACCGAGGCAGACTGGCTTCCTCCGCGGGCTCGAACAACGCCCGGCTGAGCCCCATCACGATGGCCGCCGCAACGAGCATCCACACCTCCGCGACGCCCCAGTACAACGCGAGCACCAACCCGCCCGCCGCGACCGCCTGCGCGGCCTCGCACCACAGCATGATCCGCTTGCGAGGCCACCGATCCACCAACGCGCCGGCAGGCAACCCGGCGACGAGCTGGCTGATCGCCACGGCTCCCAGCACGAGCCCGGACTGCGCCGCCGACCCGGTGAGCGCCAGAACCAGCAAGGGAAACGCGATGGTGGTCGTGCTGAACCCGGCTTCGGAGACGACCTGGCCAGTCCAGAGAAACCGGTAGTCGCGATTGCCCACGATCCCGCTCATGCCCCGCCTCCCCTACCGGCTGCTGCTCGCGACGCACCCGCGACACCGGCCGCGGTGCTGCCGAATCGAGCCTCAGAGGCCGCCCGGCTCGCCTGCCGGCGGCGGCGATTGCGCGGACTCTCGCTGATGCCCCGAGCCCCCAATCCTTGGCCGCGATCGCTCGCGAGGCCCCCGCGAACCGCGCGATCGGAACTCGCAGGGCCGCTCCGCAGCGAACAAAGCCCGCGATCGCCCACGAGAGACCCGCGCACCACCCGATCGGAACTCGCAGGGCCGCTCCGCACCGAACAAAGCCCGCGATCACCCACGAGAGACCCGCGCACCACCCGATCGGAACTCGCAGGGCCGCTCCGCACCGAACAAAGCCCGCGATGGCACCGAGCCCCGCTCATGCGCCTCTCCTCCGGCAGCCCGCAACGATCAGCCAAGAGGCACCCGTGCACCGCCCGATCGGGACCCACCAGGCCGTCCCGCAGCGGACAGCAGGCCCGCTTCCCCGCATCCCAGCTCATGCCTCGTCACCCCGGCAATCCGCCGCGATGGCCCGCAACGCGTCCGCGAATCCGCGAGCCACCCCCGACACTGTCTCCCGTGTGTGCTGATCCGGCTGGTAGAACCACGAGAACTCCAACTGCCCCTCCCGCACTCCGCCCACCACCTCGAGCGCGTGCAGCGACCGGTTGGCCGGATCCTGGTCCCGCCCCAGCGGCGGGAGCGAGCGCAGGAACAGCCCGTCCCCGGTCCCGGTGTTCTCGCCCTGTCCCAGGTAGTTGAACGCGACTCGCGGAGCGGACCGGCCCAGATCGGGGAAGCGGAAGGACCGCAGAACCCCGTGTCCGAACCCGTTCCCCGGCACCGCCCGCAACTGCCGCCGGACCGACTTCACCAACTGCCGCCAGCTCGCGGCAGGATCGACTTCCAGAGCGACCGGGAACAGCGTCGTGAACCACCCGACCGTCCGGGTCAGGTCGACGTCGTCCAGGATTTCCTCCCGCCCGTGGCCTTCGAGGTCGACAGCCACCGCGGACTCGCCGGTCCAGCGCGTCAAGGTCCAGGCCAGCGCGGTCAGCAGCACGTCGTTGATCCGAGTCCGATAAGCACCGGGAGCGAGGTGCAGCAGGGCATCGGTATCCCGCTCGTCCACGCGAATGGTCACCAGGTCCTGTGGCTCGGGAGCAGCACCCACCCGATCCACCGGAATCCGGCACCCGGGCAGCTCCCGAGCCCAATGCGCGCGTTCGCCGTCCAGCGCCCCGGATTCGGCGAACTCCCGCAACCGCCGCGCCCAGTCCCGGAACGACGTCGTCTTCGGGCCAAGGTCGGGCTTCTCCCCGGCTTCGATCTGCCGGTAGGCCCGCTCCAGATCCTCCAGCAGGATGCCCCACGAGACGGCGTCCACGACCAGGTGGTGCGCGACCAGGAAGAGCAGCGGATTCTCAGCGGCATCCGACAAAAGCGCCCGCAGATGCGGCGGCCGGGCCAGGTCGAAGCTCGCCTGCGCATCATCGGCCGCGCGCTCCAGGTCCACTGTGGACACTCGTCGCAGCACCGAACCGGAATCCACGGGGTCGTTGTGCTGAATCCACCCGTCGGCAGTCTGCTCGAACCGCAGGCGCAGCGCGTCGTGCTGAGCCACCAGCGCATCGATCGCCTGCCGCAGGACCTCCTCGTCCACCGGGCCGTTCAGCTCGATCAGCACAGACTGGTTGAAGTGCGCGGGATTCACCGGCGACGCATCCAGGAACCACCGCTGGATCGGCGTCAGCGGAACCTCCCCGACCACGGCTTCGCGATCCTCCTCGACCGCATCGGCAGGCTGGACCACGCTCGCCAGCTCCGCGACCGTCTGGTGCGTGAACAGGTCTTTCGAGCGCATAGCCAGACCGGCCTGCCGGGCACGGTGCACGACCTGGATGCTGAGCAGCGAATCGCCGCCGAGTTCGAAGAAGTTGTCTCCTGCGCCGACCCGCGGGATCCCGAGCACCTCGGCCCAGACGTTCGCCAGCAGTTCCTCCAGCTCGGTGCTCGGAGCGACGTACTCGGCGGTCTGCAGCTGCGACAGGTCCGGCTCCGGAAGCGCGGCGCGGTCGATCTTCCCGTTCGGGCTCACCGGAATCTCGTCGAGCGGCACGAACACCGACGGCACCAGGTAGTCCGGCAGCATCTCGCCCAGGAAAGTGCGCAGCTGAGCGGTTTCGCCGACCACATAGGCGACCAACCGCTTGTGCCCGCTTGCTTCCCGAGCCACCACGACGGCATCGCGCACGCCCGGATGCCGCCGCAGCGCCGCCTCGATCTCGCCCAGTTCGACGCGGAAGCCGCGGATCTTGACCTGGTGGTCCACGCGTCCGGCGAATTCCAGGTCTCCCGCCGCCGTCTGCCGGACGACGTCGCCGGTGCGGTACATCCGCGATCCCGGCGGGCCGAAGGGGTTCGCCACGAACCGGTCCGCGGTCAGGCCGGGCCGGGACAGGTATCCGCGGGCCAGCCCGGCGCTGCGGACGTACAGCTCACCGGTCGAGCCGATCGGCACCTGGCGCAGTCCGGCGTCCAGCACGTACGTCTCGGTGTTGCGGGTCGGTTTGCCGATCGGCGGCGGGCCGCCCGGCGACAGCGGTTCGCTCCACGAGACCGCGACCGTGCACTCGGTGGGCCCGTACGCGTTGATCATC
Source organism: Amycolatopsis sp. NPDC003676 (assembly GCF_053587275.1). Lineage (NCBI taxonomy): Bacteria > Bacillati > Actinomycetota > Actinomycetes > Pseudonocardiales > Pseudonocardiaceae > Amycolatopsis > Amycolatopsis sp. NPDC003676. The sequence continues at coordinate 94,898 of NZ_JBSFNS010000022.1, read as the reverse complement.
CGCCGCCCCGGCGCCCAGCGGGCGACCAGCTCGGCCGGGCAGACGTCACCGGCCACGACGACGGTGCGCAGGTCCGGCAGCGGCACATCGGGCACGGTCGCCAGCGCGACCGGCGGGAGCACTGCCTGCGTCACCCGGTTCTCCGCCACGACTTCGGCCAGGTGCGCGCCCAGCAGCGGCCCCTCCGGCGGCACGACGAGCGCGGCGCCGGCGGGCAGCGACGTGCAGAGTTCGGACACCGCCGCGTCGAAGCTCGGCGAGCTGAACGCCAGCACCCGGTCGCCCGGCCGGATCTGGAAATGCTCGATCTCGGCGGCGGAGAACGACGCCAGACCGGCGTTCGGCACCACGACGCCCTTCGGCTGCCCGGTCGAACCGGACGTGTAGATCACGTACGCCGGTTGCGACGGGTCCACCAGGAGACCGAGGTTCGTGTCCGAATACTCGGCGGCATCGAGTTCTTCGTCCACGACCAGGACCGGATCGGCGTCGCGCAGCATGAACTCGATGCGCTCGGCGGGATAGCCCGGGTCGACGGGGAGGAACGCGGCGCCGGTCTTGGAAATCGCCAGCTCGGCGACGACGAGCGCGGTCGAACGCGGCAGCCGGACGGCGACGATCCGTTCCGCACCAGCGCCCCGGTCGACCAGCAGCCGGGCCAGCTGGTTCGCTCGCGCGTTCAGCTCGGCAAAGGTGATTTCTCCACTGGAAGACAGCAATGCCGGGGCGTCGGGCGTCCGCGCGGCCTGTGCTTCGACCAGCTCTGCCAGGGACTCCGTCTGGACCGCCGCGGCGGTGTTGTTCCACCGCCGCAACTGGTCCACTTCGGACTGCGGCAGCAGCGGCAGGGAAGCCATCGGCTCGTCCGGCTGAGCGGCGAGAACGGTCAACGCGGTCAGCAACCGCTCGGCGAGCCGTTCGATCGTCGCTGCGTCGAACAAGCCGGTGGCGTAGTTGATCGCGGCATGCAGCGACCCGCCGTCCTCCTCGAATTGCGCGAGCAGGTCGAACGTCGCGCTCGTCGCGGGCAGGGCGACTTCCTCAGCGACCAACGAACCGCCGCCCGGACGGTCGCCGGTGTTCTGCAGCACCACCATCGCCTGGAACAGCGGCGTCCGGCTCGGATCGCGGACTGGCTGCGCGGCGTCCACCACGCGTTCGAAAGGCACGTCCTGGTGGGCGAACGCGTCGAGCACCGTGTCGCGCACCTTGCCGAGCAAATCGCGGAAGGAGCCGCTTGAGTCCACTGTGGACCGAAGGACGAGAGTGTTGACGAAGAAGCCGATCAAGCGTTCCAGCTCGGCCCGTTCGCGGCCGGCGGCCACCGTGCCGACCGCGATGTCCTCCTGCCCGCACCACCGTGCCAGCACGACCTGGAAAGCCGCGACCAGCGTCATGAACAGCGTCCCGTGCTGCGCGCCCGCGAGTTCGCGGAGGTTCGCGGCGACCTCGGCGGGGATGTCGAAGCCGAACCAGTCCCCCTCGCTCGTGCGCACCGCGGGACGCGGCCGGTCGGTGGGCAGTTCGAGCGGCGCGAGGCCGGCGAGCCGGTCCCGCCAGTGGTCGAGCTGCTCGTCGAGGTCGGGGCTGTCGAGGAAATCCCGTTGCCAGGCGGCGAAATCCGCGTACTGCACCGGCAGCGCGGGCAGCTGCGGCTCCTCGCCGCGGACATAGGCGGAGTAGCAGGTGTCCAGTTCAGCGGCCAACACTCCGGCCGACCAGCCGTCGGTGACGATGTGGTGCAGCACCAGCAGCAGGACGTGGTCGCCGGACTCCTCCCGGAACAGCCGGGCGCGCAGCAGCGGACCGGTGCGCAGGTCGAACGGCCGGAGCGCTTCGCGGACCAGCACCGCCTCGTCGAAGTCCGCCACCGGGAGCTCGACCGGCGCGGGCTCGTGGACGATCTGAACGGGATGGCCTTCGATCGCGTCAAAGGTGGTGCGGAGCGATTCGTGCCGGGCGACGACCGTGTTCAGGGCCTGCCGCAACGCATCGAGGTTGAGTTCACCGCGCAAGCGCAATGCGCTGGGCGAGATATATTCTCGGCCGCCAGGCTCGAATTCGTCCAGGAACCACAACCGTTGCTGCGCGAACGACAACGGCAGCACACCGTCGCGGGCGACGACCGGGATCGCCTCCGCATCCGCCTGCTGGGCAGGGAGTTCGGCGGAGAACTCGCTGAGCGTCGGTGCGGAGAAGAGCATCCGCGGCGACACTTCGACACCGAACTCCGCGCGCACCCGCGAGGTGATCCGCATGCTGAGGATCGAATCGCCGCCGAGTTCGAAGAAACTGTCGTCGGCCCCCACGCGGTCGATTCCGAGGACGTCGGCCCAGATCGCGGCCAGCCGCTGTTCGGCGGCGGTCCGCGGCGCGACGTACTCGGCGGTTCCGGCGCGTCCGGGAGCGGGCAGCGCACGGCGGTCGAGCTTGCCGTTCCGGTTGAGCGGAAGCGCCTCCAGCGACACGAACGCCGACGGGACCAGGTGCTCCGGCAGCCGTTCGCGGGTCCACTCGCGCAGGCCTTGCGCTTCGCCGACGACGTACGCGACAAGGCGGCCTTCACGAGCGATGACAGTGACGTCGGCAATCGCCGGATGCCGCCGCAAGACGGTCTCGATCTCCCCTGGCTCGACCCGGAAGCCGCGGATCTTGACCTGGTCGTCGACGCGGCCGAGGTAGTCGAGCGAGCCTTCGGCGGTCCAGCGGACCTGGTCGCCGGTGCGGTACATCCGCTCCCCCGGCGGGCCGAACGGATCGGCGACGAACCGGTCCGCGGTCAGCCCCGGCCGGCCGAGGTAGCCGCGCGCGAGCTGCGGTCCGGCGAGGAACAGTTCGCCGGGCAGTCCGGGCGGCACGGGTTCGCCGGTGTCGCCGAGGACGTACGCGCGGAAGTTCGTCAGCGGACGGCCGATCAGCGGCTGGTCCCCGACCACGGGCGCGTGGATCGAGTCGACGGTCGCTTCCGTCGGGCCGTAGTAGTTGTGCCCGGTGACGTCCGCGGCGGCCAGCTGCTTCCACAGCGTTTCGGTGGCCGCCTCGCCGCCGGTGATCACCGTGCGCGGCCGGACTTCGCCGGTCGCCAGCCCGGCGTCCAGCAGCTGCTGGAGGTAGGCCGGGGTGAGGTCGAGCAGGTTGAGGCCGTGCGCGCGGACCTCGCGGACCAGGGCGAGCGGGTCGAGCCGGGTGTCGTCGTCCAGCACGTGCAGCTCGTGGCCGTCGATCATGGCCAGCAACGGTTCCCAGGACGCGTCGAAGGCCAGCGACGCGGTGAGCGCCGCCCGTTCCCGGCCGCGGTCGAGAAAGATCGCCCGGTGCGCGACCAGCAGGTTCACCAGCGCGCGGTGCTCCACCACGACGCCCTTCGGCGTACCGGTCGAGCCCGAGGTGTAGATGACGTACGCGGCGGTGTCCGCGTCCGGTCGCTTCGAAACCGGTGCTGGCGGCGCGTAACTCTCGTCCGGCCTGCCCAGCACGACCACCGGGCGCGCGTCGTTCAGCAGGAAGCGGACGCGTTCCTCCGGCAGGTCCGCGTCGATCGGCAAATACACCGCGCCTGCCTTGAAAATCGCCAGGAACGCGATCACTGCCTCGGCCGAGCGCGGCAACATGACCGCCACCACCCGCTCCGGCCCAGCGCCCCGCTCGATCAGCTCTTCCGCCAGTTGTGTCGCGCGAGCGTCGACCTCCGCGAAGTCCAGGACGGTGTCGTGAAAGACCAGCGCGGTCTCGTGCGGCATTCGCGCAACGGTCGCGTCGAACACGTCCAGCACCGTCTCCGCCGGGAGATCGGCGGAATCGCCGTGGCCCAGGGCCAGCACCTGGCTTCGCTCGTCAGCGGTGAGCGGCGAGAGCGAGCCGACGCGACGCTCCGGGTCGGCGGCGATCGCCCGCACCAGCTGGGCGAGGTGCGCGGCCAACCGCTGCGCGGTGGATTCGTCGAACAGCTTCGGGTCGTAGGACAGTTCGAGCCCGAGCCGGTCGTGGAGGTAGGCGGTGAGGTTCAGCGGGTAGCTGGTGGTGTCCAGCGATTCGACGTCCAGCACCCGGACGCCGTCCTGCCCGCTGTCTTCGATCGGGTAGTTCTCGAAGACCACCACGCTGTCGAACAACGCCGCGCCCGCCGGCACCCCGGTGAAGGTCTGCAGTTGCGAGAGCGCCAGGAAGTCGTACCGGCGCGCGTCCGCCTGCTCGGCCTGGATCGCGCGCAGCCATTCGGCGGCCGACTGTCCATTCCGGACTTCGACCCGCGTCGGGACGGTGTTGATGAACATCCCGATCATCGCTTCGACGCCGGGCAATTCCGGCGGGCGTCCGGAAACCGTGGTGCCGAACAAGACATCCGGCTCGCCGCTGTAGCGCGCGAGCAGCAGCGCCCACGCTCCCTGCACGACCGAGTTGACCGTCAGCGCGGCGGTTTTCGCCATCTCGCGCAGCTCCGCCGACTCCTCTGCGGACAGCTCGACCAGCAGCGTCGCCCCGGATTCCGCACGGTGCGCCTCGCGGGGACGGCGGTCGTACGGCAGCGGTGTCGGCGCGGCGAAACCGTCGAGCACCTCGCGCCAATGCTCCTCAGCCGCGGCCCGGTCCTGCGCGGCCAGCCACGCGAGGTAGTCGCGGAACGGCCGGCGCGGCGTCAGTTTTGCTGGTGTGCCTTCGACGATCGCCGTGTACTGCTCGCATACTTCGCCGAAGACCTGGGCGGCACTCCAGCCGTCGAGCAGGACGTGGTGCGAGGTCCAGAGCAGCTGCACCTCGTCGTCGGTCAGCCGCGCGATCTCCAGGCGCATCAACGGCGGCGTGGTCAGGTCCATGCCCGCGGCCAGGTCGGCTTCGAGCAGTTTCGCTAGCTCGGCCTGCTGCGCTTCCGGAGCGAGGCCGCGCCAGTCGTGCTGCCCGACCGGGACCCGGACCCCGCGATGGACGCGCTGCACCGGCTCGTCCACGCCGTCCCACACCGTGCTGCTGCGCAGGATCGGCGTCCGGTCCGCCATCCGCTGCCAGGCCTCGGCGAGCGCGTGCGGGTCCCGGATTCCGCCCAGCCGCAGCCGGAACTGGTCGAAGTACGCGCTCGAACCGCTGTCGACCAGGCTGTGGAACACCATGCCCGCCTGCAGTGCGGTCAGCGGGTAGATGTCCTCGACCTCGCGGCCGTCCCCGGCGAGCCGGTCCACCGTGGCCTGGTCGAGCCGGGCCAGCGGGAAGTCCGACGGCGTGCGGCCGCTGGCCGAGGCGCAGTGCGCGATGATTTCCCGCAGCGCTTCGACGGTCGCCTCGGCCAGGCCGCGAACGGTCTCCTCCGCGTGCACCTCTTCCGAGTACTCCCAGGTCAGGTGCAGTTCGCCGGATTCGACCACGCCGACGACGTCCAGCAGGCACGGGCGGACGCTGTCCGGCGCGGAATCGTGGCCGAGGCTTTCCCCGCGACCCTGGTAAAGCCCGTCCTCGGCGGTCCCGACGTCCCAGCGGCCGTGGTAGTTGAACGAGATCTGCGGGGTCGGGTCATTCCGGAGCGGGGACTCGGTCAAGTAGCGCAGTGCTTCGTAGCCGACGCCCTTGTTCGGGATGGCGCGCAGCTGTTCCTTGACTGACTTGAGGATCGTGTCCCAGCCGTCGCCGGGGACGGTCAGCGCGACCGGGTACTGCGCGGTGAACCAGCCGATCGTCCGGGACAGGTCGAGCGGTGCGGCGACGTCCTCGCGGCCGTGGCCTTCCATCTCGAGCACGACCTGGGACCGGCCCGTCCAGCGCGCCAGCACGCGGGCGAGGGCGCTCAGCAGGACGTCGTTGACCTCGGTCCGGTACGCGCCGGGCACGTCCTGCAGGAGCGCGGAAGTTTCAACCCGGTCAAGGGAAACCGACACCGAGCACGCCGACTCCGCGGTGTTGCGCCCGGAACGGTCGACCGGAAGCTCGGTGTCGACGCCGCGCAGCACACTCGCCCAGTACTCGGCCTCGCCGTCGAGCCCGCCGGTGCGGACGTGATCGGCGAGCGTCCGAGCCCAATGCGTGAACGAGCTGCCGGTCGGTTCCAGCGGCTCGCCCTGGTAGGCCCGTTCCAGGTCGCCCAGCACGACGCGCCAGGAGACGCCGTCCATGACGAGGTGGTGCGCGGTGAGGAACAGCTGCGGCGAGCGGTCCCGGAAAGTGAACAGGACCGCGCGCCACACCGGGCCGTTGACGATGTCCAAAGAGGTCTGTGCACACACTGCCTCTTCATGCATTGCCGCGACCACATCGTCCACTTCGGACAGATCGGCGTGTCGCAGGATGTCCGCCGGTTCCGTGGCAATTGGTTCCTGCTGCCAGCTTCCCTCTGCACGAGAGAACCGCATCCGCAAGGCGGCGTGATGGGCGGTGACCTCAGCGATCGCGGCGGTAAGGCGTGAAACGTCCACTGCGGACAGGACAAGGTGGACAGACATGGTCAGCCGCCACGGCTCGGCCAGATGCTCGAACAGCCACGACTGGATCGGCCCGAGCGGCGCGGGTCCGGTCTGCTCCGGCACTGGCGCGACCGGGCCGCCGGTGGTGACGACGCGGCCCAGTTCCGCGATGGTCTGGTGCTGGAACAGATCTTTGGACGTCAGTGTCAGCCCGGCCTGGCGGGCGCGGGACACGACCTGGATGCTCAGGATCGAATCGCCGCCGAGGCCGAAGAAGTTGTCCTCGACGCCGACCTGGTCGACTCCGAGCACTGTTGACCAGACCTCGGCCAGCACGGTCTCGATCTCGGTACGCGGTGCCACGTAACGGTTTTCGACACGCGCGCCGGGTGCGGGAAGTGCGCGGTGGTCGAGCTTGCCGTTCGCGTTGAGCGGCAGTTCGTCCAGCGCGACGAACACCGCCGGGATCATGTGCGCGGGCAGCGAGCGGGCAAGGTACTCGCGCAGCACCGTGGTCCCCGGCACCGTGCCCGTCAGATACGCGACCAGCCGCCGGGCATCCCCGGTGCCGTGCGCGACCGCCACCGCGCCGGTCACGTCCGGATGCGCGGACAGCGCCGCCTCGACTTCGCCCAGTTCGATGCGGAAACCGCGGATCTTGACCTGGTGATCGGCCCGGCCGCGGTAGGCGAGTTCGCCGTCCGCGGTCCAGCACAACAGGTCGCCGGCGCGGTACATCCGGGTGCCCGGCGCGCCGAACGGGTCCGCGACGAACCGGGACGCGGTCAGTCCGGGCCGGTTCAGGTAGCCGCGCGCCAGGCCCGCGCCCGCGACGTACAGCTCCCCGGTGACGCCGGGTGGCACCGGTTCGAGGCAGGCGTCCAGGACGTAGGCGCGCAGGTCCGGGATCGGCACGCCTACGGTGGCGCGGTCGTCGAGTACGCGATACGTCACGTGCACGGTGGTCTCGGTGATGCCGTACATGTTGATCAGCTGCGGTCCGTCCGGATGCCGCCGTCGCCATTCCTCCAGGCGCACCGGATCGAGGGCCTCGCCGCCGAAGATCACGTACCGCAGGCTCAACGGCGCGGATGGCAGCGCGCCGAGCCGGTAGAACGCCGACGGCGTCTGGTTGAGCACGGTCACCCGCTGCTCGGCCAGCAGGGCGAGGAATTCCTCCGGCGAGCGAACCGTGTCGGACGGAACCACCACGAGGCGGCCGCCGTGCAGCAACGCGCCCCACAGCTCCCACACCGAGAAGTCGAACGCGTAGGAGTGGAAGAGCGTCCAGACATCCTGGTCGCCGAAGCCGAACCAGTGGTCGGTCGAGGAGAACAGCCGGGTCACGTTCGCGTGCGGGACGAGGACGCCCTTGGGCACGCCGGTGGAGCCAGAGGTGTAGATGACGTACGCGGTGTTCTCCGGACGGACCCGCACCCCGGGATCGGTGTCCGGCAGGCCGTCCGCCGCGACAGTGTCCACGACGCACACCGGCTGCGCGTCGGCCAGCATCGCCTCGATCCGCGCGGGCGGGTAGTCCGGGTCGATCGGCAGATATCCCGCGCCGGACTTCAGCACCGCGAGGATTCCGACCACCAGGTCGGCCGAACGCGACAGCCGCAAGGCCACCAGCCGTTCCGGTCCGGCGCCCTCGGCGATCAGCCGGTGCGCCAGGCGGTTTGCCCGCCGGTCCAGCTCGCGGTAGGTCAGTTCGACGCCTTCGCAGGTCACCGCGATGGCGTGCGGGGTGCGAGCGGCTTGCGCGGCGAAAAGCCGGTGCAGCGTCGGCTCCGGGGCCGCCACGGCGGTGGGGTTCCACTCCCACAGGACGCGGTCGCGCTCGTCGACAGTGATCCACGGCAACCGGCCGAGCGCCTGGCCCGGAGCAGCGGCGATTCCGGCCAGCAGGATGCGCAGCCAGCTGCTCAGCCGTTCGATCGTGGCCGCGTCGAACAGGTCGGTGTTGTAGTTGACGACCGCGTCGAGCCCCCCGGCGGTCTGCTGGAAGTGGAGCGCCAGGTCGAATCCGGCGGTCACGATCGGCGGCGCGACCTCCTCGACGGCGAGCCCGGGCAGCGCCGGGCGGGCGTCCGGGGTGTTGTGCAGCACGACCATGACCTGGCACAACGGGGTGCGGCTGGGGTCGCGTTCGGGCTGGACGTCGTCCACGACGCGGTCGAACGGCACGTCCTGGTGCGCGAACGCGTCGAGCACCGTCTCGCGGACTTCGCCGAGGAAAGCGTCGAACCCCCGGGTCAAGTCCACAGTGGACCGCAGGACGAGCGTGTTGGCGAAGAAGCCGATCAGGCCTTCCAGCTCGGTGCGTTCCCGGCCGGAGACGACGGTGCCGACCGCGACGTCGTCCTGCCCGGACCATCTCGCGAACAGCAGCTGGCAGGCGGCGAGCAGGGTCATGAAGAGCGTGCTGCCCTGCTGGCGGGACAGCTCCGCGAGCCGCGCGGTGGTGCCGACCGGGACGCTGAACTCGTGCAGCGCGCCGTTCTTCGTGCGGACGGCCGGGCGAGGCCGGTCGGTGGGCAGCTCCAGCGGTTCGAGACCGGCGAGGCGGTGCCGCCAGTAGCTGAGCTGGCTGTCGAAGTCGGTGCGGTTTCGTTGCCAGACTGCGTAATCGGCGTATTGCACGGGCAGCGGCGGCAGTCCCGGTTCCTCGCCGCGAGTGAATGCGGCGTAGAAGACAGCGAGTTCGCTCAGGAGGACGCCCGAGGACCAGCCGTCGGTGACGATGTGGTGCAGCACCAGCGTGAGCACGTGGTCGTCGGGGCCGAGCCGGGTGAGCGCGGCGCGCAGCAGCGGGCCGGTGTGCAGGTCGACCGGTCCGGTCGCGGCGGCCAGCGCGGTGTCCAGGTCTCCGTCCACTGCCTGGAGATCGACGGCGTGCGGCGGGTGGACGATCTGCACGCCGCGGCCGTCGACCGTCGCGAAGGTCGTGCGCAGGGATTCGTGGCGGGCCACCAGCGCGGTGAGTGCCTGGTTCAGCGCAGGCACGTCCAGGTCGCCGCGCAGCCGCAGGGCGGTCGGCGAGACGTACTCGGCGCTGCCGGGGTCGAATTCGTCGAGGAACCAGAGTCGTTGCTGGGCAAAGGAAAGCGGTGCTTCGAACGGTCCGTCGCCGCGAGGCAGGAGCGGGATCGCTTCCTGCGGCGCGGACGCGGCGGGCAGCTGTGCGGCCAGCAGCGCCGGGGTCGGCGCGGTGAAAACGAGCCGGGCGGGGACATCCGCGCCCAGTTCGGCACGCAGCCGCGCGACCACCCGGATGCCGAGCAGCGAATCGCCGCCGAGAGCGAAGAAATCGTCTTCGACGCCGACGCGTTCCAGGCCGAGCACCTCGGCCCAGACGTCGGTCACGAGCTGTTCCCGCTCGTCTCGCGGGGCGACGTACTGCGCTGACGCGGAAATCTCCGGTTCCGGGAGCGCCCGGCGGTCCAGTTTGCCGTGCCGGGTCAGCGGAAGCTGATCGAGGTGCACGAACACCGACGGCACCAAGTGCGCGGGCAGCACCTTGGCCAGTCCGCTCCGCAAGTCAGCGGGCTCGCCGACGACATACGCGACGAGTCGGCCGTCGCGCGCGTCCACGGCAGCGTCGACAACCCCCGGCTGAGCACGCAGGGCGGTCTCGACCTCGCCGGGTTCGATGCGGAAGCCGCGGACCTTGATCTGGTCGTCGGTCCGGCCGAGGTGCTCCAACCGGCCATCGGCGGTCCAGCGGGCGCGGTCGCCGGTCCGGTAGAGACGGGTTCCGGGAGCACCGAAGGGATTCGCGACGAACCGGTCGGCAGTCAGCCCCGGCCGACCGAGGTAGCCGCGCGCGAGCTGGGCTCCGGTGAGGCAGAGTTCGCCGGGGACTCCGGCCGGGACCAGCCGGAGCTGGTCGTCGAGGACGTATGCGCCGACATTCCCGAGTGGACGGCCGATCGACGGCCGGTCTCCGGTCACCCGAGCCCACGTCGCGTCCACAGTGGACTCTGTCGGACCGTAGTAGTTTCCGGCGGCTACCCCGGATCCGGCCAGTTCGTGCCACAGGCTCTCGCCGACGGCCTCGCCGCCGACCATCAGGAACTCCGGACGCTGCGCGCCGGCAAGCAGTCCGGCGGGCAGCAATTGCCGCAGGTAGGACGGAGTCACGTCGAGGAAGCCGATGCGCTCGTCGCGGACGTACCGGGTCAGCGCGGCCGGGTCGAGCCGGGTTTCGTCGCTGATCAGGTGCAGCTCGTGCCCGTCCGCCAGCAGCAGCGGGCCTTCCCACGACGTGTCGAACGACAGCGACGCCGTGAGCGCCACCCGCAACCGCTCGCGGCCGAACGCCGCGCGGTGGTTGACCAGAAGGTTCATCAGGGCCGCGTGCTCCACCACGACGCCCTTGGGCGTGCCGGTGGAACCGGAGGTGTGGATGACGTAGGCGGCGTCCGACGGCCGCGGCGCGGCTGGGCGCGGACCGTCGGTGAACCCGCCGATGCGGTCCAGCACCACCACCGGCTTCGTGTCGGCCAGCAGCACCTCGATCCGCTCGGCAGGGAGGCCGGGATCGATCGACTGGTGCACCGCCCCGGCCTTGAGCACGGCGAACAGCGCGATGATCGCGTCGGCCGAGCGCGGGAGCAGCACGGCGACCACCCGGTCCGGCCCGGCGCCCCGGCCGGCGAGATCCGCGGCGAGCACGTCGGTGCGGGCGGCGAGTTCGGCGAAGCTCAGCCGGACGTCGCCGCAGACCAGCGCGGTCGCCGTCGGCCGGGTCCTGGCCTGGTGGTCGAGGAGGTCGACGATGGTGCCGTCCGGGACGTCGATGACCGGGCCGCGCCAGCCGAGCAGCTGGGCTTCCTCGGTCTCGGTGGTCAGTGCCACGTCGGCGATCCGGCGGCCCGGGTCGGCGCCGACCCCGGCCAGCAGCCGCAGCAGGTGCGCGATCAGCCGGTCGATCGTCCCGACCTCGAACAGTTCGGTGCTGTACTCCACGAGCCCGGCGAGGCGGCCGTCGGATTCCTCGAACTCGACGGTGAGGTCGAAGTTGGCCGAATCCCGCGCTACCCCTGCCGGTTCGACGGAAAGCCCCGGGAACACCGGCCCGGTTCCGGCGGCGTTGTGGAGCAGCACCATGACGTCGAACAACGGGTTGCGCCCGGAGTCCCGTCCCGCGTGCACGGCGTCGACCACTTCCTCGAACGGCACGTCATCGTGGGCGAAAGCGTCGAGAACGGTCTGCCGCGCCGCCGCCAGGTGGTCGGCGAACGACGCCGACCGGTCCACTTCCGAACGCAGGACGACGGTGTTGACGAAGAATCCGACGACCCGCTCCAGCTCCGGACGGTCCCGGCCGGAGACGACGGTGCCGAGCGCGATGTCGTCCTGGCCGGTGTAGCGCGCGAACAGCGCCTGGCAGGCCGCGAACAGCACGGTGAACAGGGTGGTTTCCGAGGTCCGCGCCAGGTCCGCGAGCCGGCGGGCCACGTCCGCGGGGACGCCGAACTCGCGCACCGCACCGGCCGTGCTGCGGGCGGCCGGGCGCGAACGGTCGGTCGGCAACTCCAGCGGCGTAACTCCGGTCAGCTGCCGGGTCCAATGCGCCAGCCCGGCCGCGCGAGTCGGGCGATTGTGCTGCCACAGTGCGAAATCCGCGTATTGCAACGGCTGCGGCGGCAGGTCCGCGCGCTCGCCATCGCGGTAGAGGAGGCCGAGTTCTTCGGTCAGCACTCCCATCGACGCGCCGTCCGTGGCGATGTGGTGCACGCACACCAGCAGGACGTGTTCAGCCAGGCCAAGGCGCACGAGCACCGCGCGCAGCAACGGCCCGTGCGTGAGATCGAACGGCCGCGAATACTCCGCCTTCAGCACAGCGTCGAGGTCCTCCGGCGCGGCATCCACCACCGGAAGCGCCACCTCATACGGCGGCTGAACGAGCTGCCGGGGCTCGCCGTCGACCTCCTGGAAGGTCGTACGCAACGGTTCATGCCGAGCGACCAGCAACCGCAACGCCGTCGCCAACGCCGCGACATCCAGCTCACCGTTCAACCGCAAGGCGAACGCGCTGTTGTACTCGGGATCGTCCGGACGGAGCTGGCTGAAGAACCACAGCCTGCGTTGCGCGGACGACAGGGGCACGGGGCCGGAACGGTCGGCTGCGGCCGGGATCTCCGGCGCGCGGCCGGCCGTTCCGGCCATCCGGCGGCGCAGCGCTTCCTGCAGGTGAGCGGGCAGCGCCGCGATGCGGTCCTCACGGGACGACGTCATGGGGAGTCCTCACGATTCCAGTTCTGCGGCAAGGCGTTCCAGCTCGCTGAGCACGAGGTCTTCGACGGTTTCGGCCAGCGCCGCGACGGTGCGCGCGGCCAGCACGTCGGCCGGGGTGAGCCGGACGTCGAAGAGCGCGCTCGCTTTGGCGGAGATGTGCAGGCTGCGCAGCGAATCGCCGCCGAGGGCGAAGAAGCTGTCCCGCGTGCCGACCCGGTCCGCGCCGAGCACCTCGGCCCAGATCCCGGCGAGCGCGCGCTCGGTCTCCGTCCTCGGTTCGACGTGTCCGGTCTCCGCCGCCCGCGGCGCGGGCAGTGCGCGCCGGTCGAGTTTTCCGTTGGCGCTCACCGGAAGCCGGTCGAGCGCGACGAACACCGACGGCACCAGGTAGTCCGGCAAGGACCGGGCCAGGAACTCCCTGAGCACGTTTTCTCCGGCCGCCGACACGACATAGGCGACCAATTGCTTCGCGCCGGGCTGGTCCTCGCGGACGAGCACCGCGGCCTGCGCGACGTCCGGATGCTTCGCCAGCACGGCCTCGACCTCGCCCGGTTCGACCCGGAACCCGCGCAGTTTGACCTGGTCGTCGCGGCGGCCGAGGAATTCCAGCGTGCCGTCGGGCCGCCAGCGGACGAGGTCGCCGGTGCGGTACATCCGCTCCCCCGGCGGGCCGTCCGGGTCGGCGACGAACCGGTCCGCGGTCAGCCCCGGCCGGTCGCGGTAGCCCCGGGCGAGGCCCGCGCCGGCCAGGCACAGCTCGCCGGGCACGCCGGGCGGCACCGGGCGCAGGTCGGCGTCGAGCACCCGGGCGCGGGTGCCGTCCAGCGGGCGGCCGATCGGGATCCGGTCCGGCGGTGGCGCGTCCATCGGATACGCGGTGGCGAACACCGTCATCTCGGTCGGGCCGTAGCCGTCGACGATCCGCAGCCCCGGGCACGCCGCCAGCACCCGCCGCACCGCCTCCGCCGGGACCACGTCGCCGCCGGTCCAGACCTCGCGCAGACCGGTGAAGCACTCCGGCGTTTCCTGGGCCAGGATCCGGAACAGCCCGGCGGTGACCCACACCGCGGTCAGGCCGTGCTCTCGGACGAGGCCGCGTAACAGCGGCGCGTCGAGGCCCGCGTCTGGGCTGGTGACGACCCAGCCGCCGGTGAGCAGCGGCACCCACAGCTCGTAGGTCGCGGCGTCGAACGCCAGCGGCGAGTGCAGCAGGACCCGTTCGTGCGCCCCGCAGCGGAACCGGCGGTCGGCGGCCAGCGCCGCGACGTCGCGGTGGCGCACCACCACGCCCTTCGGGACCCCAGACGAGCCGGACGTGAACATCACGCAGGCCGCCTGATCCGGGTCGACGGTGATGTCCGGATCGCTGTCCGGCTCGTCGTCCACAGAGGACAGCAGAACCGTCTGGGCGAGCGGATGTTCTTCCGCCGCAACAATGAATCGGACGCCGTCGAGGAGCACTCGCTGCCGTTCGATCGGCGCCCGCGCGTCGATCGGCAGGTACGCGCCGCCCGCCTTGGCCACCGCCAGTTCGGCGACCACCGCGGCCGCGTGGTCCACGGCGAGCCCGACCGGTTCCTCCGGCCGCAGCCCGAGCCCGGCGAGCCGGTTCGCGAGCCGGTTGGCCCGCCGGTTCAGCTCGGCGTAGGTGACCGGTTCGCCGCCGAGCACGGCGGCGAGGGCGTTCGGCCGGACGCGGACCTGGTCGGCGAACAGATCGGGCAGCGACCGGGGTTCCGGTTCGCCGCAGGTGCCGGCCCGTTCCGCAAGCAGCTGGATCTCCGCCGCGGTGATGACCGGGACGTCGCCGAGCGCGCGGTCGCCGTCGGCGGTCAGGCCGGTGAGGATTTCCAGCAGCCGGGCGGCCAGGTCCGTCACCGTCTCGGGGTCGAAGAGCGCCGGGTCGTAGCCGACGTCCACCGACAGCTCCGAACCGGGCGAGGCCACCACGGTGACCGGGAAGTTCGTCGTCTCCCGGGCGGACAGGTCGCGCACGGTCAGGCCGTGTCCGGCCGCCGCTCCGGTGATCGGGTAGTTCTCGAACACCACCAGGCTGTCGCACAGGTTCACGCCGCCCGGCAGGCCCGCCCAGCCCTGGACCCGTGCGAGCGGGACGTGCCCGTGTCCGCGCGCTTCGGCCTGCTCCGCTTGCAGCCGCGCAAGCCAGTCCGCGACGGGAACACCGCGGTCCACAGTGACCCGCACCGGCAGGGTGTTGATGAAGATGCCGGGAATGTCGTCCACTCCAGGCACGTCCGCCGGACGGCCGGACGCGGTCGCGCCGAAAACGACGTCGTTCTGTCCACTGTAGACCGACAGCAGCAGCGCCCACGCTCCCTGCAGCACGACGTTGTGGGTGAGGCCATGGCGTTTGACGAACGCGTCCAGCCGGGCGGTGGCGGACCGGTCCAGGCGCACGGGCAGCCACTCGGCCGAGCACGGGGCGTGGCCGGACGGCGGGGTCCGGTCGCTCGGCAGCTGCGTCGGGCCTTCGACCCCGGCGAGTGCGGTGCGCCAGAACTGTTCGGCGGCGGCCTCGTCGTGCTCGCCCAGCCAGGCGAGGTAGTCGCGGAACGGCGGCCGGGACGGCAATGGCTGCCCGGCGTAGGCGGTGCAGACGTCCGAGAGGATCTGGAAGACGCTCCAGCCGTCGAGCAGGACGTGGTGGAACGTCCACAGCACCAGGACTTCCGTGTCCGAAAGCCGCGCGAGGGCGACGCGCGCCAGCGGGACGACGGCCAGGTCGAGGCCTTGCGCGCGGTCTTCGGCGAGCAGCCTTGCCAGCTCCGTTTCATGCCCGTCGAGACCGGTCCAGTCGAGGTGCTGGACCGGCAGTTCGGCTTCGCGGTGCACGACCTGGACCGGTTCGTCCACGCCGGTCCACACGAAGGAGGTGCGCAGCACCGGAATCCGGTCGACGACCTGCTGCCACGCCTCGCCGAGCCGCTGCGGGTCGGTGACGCCTTCGAGTACGAAAGTCGCCTGCTCGAAGTACATGCCCTGCGCGGTCTGCGACAGGCCGTGGAAGACCATCCCGCCTTGCATCGGCGTCAGCGGGTAAATGTCCTCGACGTTCCGGCCTTCGACTAGCTGGTCCACTCCTGCCTGGTCGAGTGCGGCGAGCGGGAAGTCGGACGGAGTGCGTCCGCCCGCGTTCGGTTCGGCGCAGTGCGCGATGATTTCCCGCAGCGCCACCAGCATCTGCTCGGCCAGGGATTCCACGGTGTCGCCGACGGTGGCGTGGGACCAGGTCAGCTCCAGAACGCCCGCTTCGACCCGGCCGACGACGTCGAGCACGTGGGTCCGGGGCGCGTCCGGGTCGACGTCGGCGTCCAGGCTGCCGACGCGGAACAGCCCGTTTTCGGGGGTGCTGAACTGGCCGAGGTAGTTGAAACTCACCTGCGGATCGATCGCCGGTGCGGTGCCGGTCAGGTAGCGCAGAGCGCCGTAACCGATGCCCCGCCGCGGAACCGCGCGCAGCTGTTCCTTGACCGCCTTCAGCGCGCGACCCCAGTCGTCCGGGACGTCGAGCGCGACCGGGAACATGGTCGTGAACCAGCCGACCGTCCGGGACAGATCGATCCCCTCGAACAGGTCTTCGCGGCCGTGGCCTTCGAGGTCGATCACCGGGATCTCGCCGGTCCAGTCCCGCAGGACGCGGCCCAGCGCGGCCAGCAGCACGTCGTTGACCTGCGTCCGGTAGACCTCCGGGACGTCCTGCAGCAGCGCGCGGGTTTCCTCGGCAGTGAGGCGGACGGCGACCTCGCGGGTGTCGGCGATGACGCCCGGGGCGCTTTGCCGCACTGGTGGCAGAGACTTCCAGTGGGCGAGTTCGTCGTCGAAACCGCCTGCCTCGGCGTGTTCGGCGAGCCGCCGGGACCAGGCGAGGAACGACGTCGTCTTCGGTTCGAGGTCTTCGCCGCGGTAGGCGGTTTCCAAGTCCTCCAAGAGAATCCGCCACGAAACGCCGTCGATGACCAGGTGGTGCGCGGCCAGCAGGAGCCGTCGCCCGTCGAGGACCGCGTTCAGCAACGGACCCCGCTTCAGATCGAACTCGGGCTCGCCGACGAGCAGTTCCACCGGTCCGGCCGGATCGCTGTGCTGAGCTTGGTCGAACCGCAGGCGCAGGGCGTCGTGGTGCTCCCAGACCACCTGCAAGGCCCGGCGCAACGCTGGTTCGTCGACGTCCTCGGCGAACTCCAGCACCACCCGCTGGTCGAACCGCTCCGGCTGGGTCTCGAAGTACCAGCGCTGGATCGGCGTGAGCGGCGCTTCGCCGACCACCGGGCCTTGCTCGGCTTTCGGCCCGTGATCGCCGCCCGCGTGCGCGGCCAACGCGGCCAGCGTCGGATGCCGGAACACCTCGTGCGGCAACAGGATCAGCCCGGCCCGGCGAGCCCGGGAGACGACCTGGATGCTGAGGATCGAGTCGCCGCCGAGTTCGAAGAAGTTCGTCTCGGCCCCGACGTCCTCGACGCCGAGCACCTCGGACCAGATCCCGGCCAGGACCCGTTCGGCCTCCGTCGCCGGGGCCGTGCGGGCGCCGCTCGCGGCGAAGTCCGGGGCGGGCAGGGCGTGCCGGTCGAGTTTTCCGTTGCCGGTCAACGGCAACCGGTCAAGCCGGACGAACGCGGCCGGGACCAGGTAGTCCGGCAGGGTCTGCCCGAGGAACGCGGGCAGCTCGTCCGCGTCGCCGGTGTAATAGGCGACGAGCCGCTTGACGCCGTGGTCCTCGCGGGCCAGCACAGCGGCCTGGGAGATCCCGGGATGCGCCGCCAGCGCGGCCTCGACCTCGCCGGGTTCGATCCGGAACCCGCGGATCTTGACCTGCTCGTCCACGCGGCCGGCGAAGTCCAGTTCGCCCTGCGCGGTCCAGCGGACGAGGTCGCCGGTGCGGTACATCCGCTCCCCCGGCGTCCCGAACGGATCGGGCAGGAACCGCTCGGCGGTCAGTCCGGGAGCGCCGTGGTACCCGCGCGCCAGGCCCGCGCCGGCGAGGTGCAGTTCGCCGAGCGCGCCCGGCGGCACCGGCCGCAGGTCCGGGCCGAGGACGTAGGCCCGCGTGTTGTCCAGCGGTTT
This sequence comes from Amycolatopsis sp. NPDC003676, assembly GCF_053587275.1. Taxonomy (NCBI): domain Bacteria; kingdom Bacillati; phylum Actinomycetota; class Actinomycetes; order Pseudonocardiales; family Pseudonocardiaceae; genus Amycolatopsis; species Amycolatopsis sp. NPDC003676. The sequence continues at coordinate 77,190 of NZ_JBSFNS010000022.1, read as the reverse complement.
CCCGATCGGCACGACATCCGGGACCGGGCCGAGCACCGGGTGCGACAGCGCGAAAGTCGTCGTCTCGGTCGGGCCGTAGACGTCCACGACAGTCGTGTCCGGGCAGGCTTCCCGCACTTGTCGCACGGCGGCCGACGGGACGGCGTCGCCGCCGGTCCAGACTTCCTGCAGGCCGCGGAAGATCTCCGGTGCTTCGCGGGCCGCGAGCCGGAAGAGGCCGGTGGTGAGGAAGGCGGCGTTGACCCGGTGCTCGGCGAACAGGCGGCCGATGGTCTCCAGATCGAGGTCTCCGGGCGGGGCGACAACGACCGTGCCGCCGCCCAGCAGCGGCACCCAGAGTTCGTACGTCGAGGCGTCGAAGGCCTGGGACGCGTGCAGCAGGATCCGGTGGTGCGTCGCGAACCGCCGGTCCGCCGCGAGTGCCACGATGTCGCGGCGGCTGGGGGCGACGCCCTTCGGCTTTCCGGTCGAACCCGAGGTGTACATGACGTACGCCAGGTTGGCCGGGTCTGCCTTCGGGAGCCGCACGGCCGCGGTTTGGTCGCCGGGCACGACGATGGGTCCACTGTGGACCTTGCGCGCGGTATCGCGCCAAGCGTCGTCGGTGACCAGGATCTTCACGCCGGACAGGAGGGTCTTGAGCCGCGGCTCGGGGGCGCGGGTGTCCAGCGGCAGGTAGGCGGCGCCGGCCTTGACGATCGCGAGTTCGGCGACGATCAGCCCCGGCGAACGGTCCATCAGCACGCCGACGAGCGTTTCCGGCTGCGCGCCGAGCGACACCAGGTAGCGGGCGAGCCGGTCGGATCGCCGGTCCAGCTCCGCGTAGGTCAGGCGGATTCCGTCGCCCGCCACCGCGACCGCTTCCGGTGCTTGCCGGACCTGCTCGGCGAACAGTTCGGCCAGGTCGCCTTCCGGGAGCGGTTGGCTGGTGTCGTTCCAGTCGTGGAGCACCTGCTGCCGCTCGGCCGTCGTGAGCAGGTCGATGTCCTCCAGCGATCCCAGGCCCGCGCTGAAGGCGTCGAGCACGGCGAGGAGCTGCCGGGTGATCCGCTTGGCGGTTTCGGTGTCGAACAGGTCCGGGTCGTAGCCGACGTCGAGCGTCAGCTGCTCCCCCGGCGACGCGACGACGCTGATCGGGTAGTTCGTCGTCTCGGCGGCGTCGACGTCGCGCAACCGCAATCCGGGAGTGGACGCGTTGTCGATCGGATAGTTCTCGAAGACCACGATGCTGTCGAAAAGGCTTCCGCCGCAACCACTCCACGCCTGCAGCTTGGTCAGCGGAAGGTGGCCGTAGCGGCGGGATTCGACCTGCGCGGACTGCAGCTGAGCCAGCCACTCCGTCACGTCACCCCCGGTCACGGTGGTCCGCACGGGCAGGGTGTTGATGAAGATGCCGGTGATGTCGTCCGCGCCGGGCAGATCGACCGGACGACCGGAAACCGTGGTGCCGAAGCAAACGTCGCGCTCGCCGCTGAGCCGGGCCAGCACCAGCGCCCACGCGCCCTGCAGGACGGTGTTGAGCGTGAGACCGGCGCGGCGCGCGAAGTCCCGTAGCCGTCCCGAGTTCTCGACCGGCACGCGCAGCCATTCCGACGACCGACTCGTGTGCGCCTGCGCCGGAGCGCGGTCATACGGCAGCCGGGCCGGTGCTACGAGACTGCCGAGCTCGCGCCGCCAGTGCTCCTCGGCCGCGGCGTCGTCCTGTCGGTCCAGCCAGGCGACGTAGTCACGGAACGGCGGCCGCTCGGGAAGCCCGGCGCGGGCGTAGGCGGCGAAGACGTCGGACAGCACGCCGAAGACGCTCCAGCCGTCGAGCAGGACGTGATGGAACGTCCACAACACTCGGACTTCGGTGTCCGACAACCGCGCGAAAGCCAGACGCAGCAACGGCATTTCGGTGAAGTCGAGCCCTTGGGCCCGGTCGGCGGCGAGCAGGTCCTGCCACGCCTGGTCGCGCTCGTCCGGCGTCCGGCCGCGCCAATCGTGCCGGGCGATCGGGACCGCGACCTGCCGCTGTACGACCTGGACCGGCTCGGGCACGCCCTCCCAGGCGATCCGCGTCCGCAGCACCGGCGTCCGGTCGACTACCTGCTGCCAGGCCCGTTCCAGCGCGGCCAGATCAGTTTCGCTACGGACGCCGTCGAGCACGAAGCCGACCTGCTGGAAGTAGACGCGTTCGCCGGGCTGGGACAGCGCGTGGAACACCATCCCGGACTGCATCGGCGTCAGCGGGTAGACGTCCTCGACCTCCCGGCCGTCGCCGACCAGATCGTCCACAGTGGATTGGTCGAGTGCGGCCAGCGGGAAGTCCGACGGTGTCCGGCCGCCCGCTCCCGGCTCCGCGCAATGCCGGATGATCTCGCGCAGCGCAGTGGTCATCGCGGCGGCGAGGGTGTCCATAGTGGAGCGATTGTGGACGCCTTCGGCGTAATACCAGGTCAATTCCAGCTCGCCGGTCTCGACGCGGCCGACGACGTCGAGCAGGTGCGCGCGAGCCGAGCGCGGGCTTTCGTCGGAATCCAGCCGGCCGGAGCCGAACTGTCCGAGATAGTTGAAACTCACCTGCGGGTCGATCTCCGGCGCGGCACCGGTCAAGTACCGCAACGCGCCGTACCCGATCCCCCGGCGCGGCACCGCGCGCAGCTGCTCCTTGACGGACTTGAGCGCCGCGCCCCAGTCGTCCGGGACGTCCAGCGCCACCGGAAAGACCGTGGTGAACCAGCCGACCGTCCGGGACAGATCGACGTCGTCGAACAGCTCCTCGCGGCCGTGGCCTTCCAAATCGACCACGGGCGTCCCGCCGGTCCAGTCGCGCAGGACGCGGCCGAGCGCGGTCAGCAGCACGTCGTTGACCTGCGTGCGATAGGCCTTCGGGACATCGCGCAGCAGCGCGCCGGTCTCCGCCGCGGACAGCCGGACGGTCACCGAACGCATCGAAGCGACAGTCGCGTCGCCTCGGCCGTCGACCGGCACCGTGGTCCGCCCGGACACGCCCCGCCAGTAGCCGAGTTCGTCGTCGAATCCGCCTGCGGCGGCGTGCTCGGCGAGCCGGATCGCCCAGTCGCGGAAGGACGTCGTGCGCGGGCCGAGATCGATCGGTTGGCCTTCCAGCACCTGGTTGTAAGCGCGTTCGAAGTCCTCGATGAGCACGCGCCACGAGACGCCGTCGACCACGAGGTGGTGCACGGAAAGCCGGTCCTGGTCGAAGCTGACCAGCGGGGTCTCGGCACCGACCGGGCCGTTCTCCTGCAGCCAGTGGGTTTCGCCGCGGGCGAAGCGCATCCGGAGCGCGTCGTGGTGCGTCAGCAGCGCCTCGACGGCCGCGCGCGCCGCGTCCGGATCGACAGTGCCCAGCCGGACGAACTGGTGGAAATGGTCCGGCTCGGCGGTTTGCGTCGCGAAGAACCAGCGCTGGATCGGGGTCAGCGGCACCGGACCGTGGACCGGGCCGCGTTCGATCGCCGCCGTCGCGGTGCGGGCCGCGGTGGCGAGCGCGGCCGGGGTGCGGTGCGCGAAGAGGTCGCCGGGCTGCAGTTCCAGCCCGGCCCGGCGAGCGCGCGAGACGACCTGCATGCTGAGGATCGAATCGCCGCCCAGCTCGAAGAAATCGTCCGTCGCGCCGACGCGGTCCACGCTGAGCACGTCGGCCCAGATCTCCGCGATCGTGCGTTCGCGCTCGGTCCGCGGCGCGACGTGGTCCCGCGCGCCGAACTCGGGCGTCGGCAACGCCTGCCGGTCGAGCTTCCCGTTGACGTTCACCGGGAACCGCTCCAGCCGGACGAACGCGGCGGGCACCATGTAGTCCGGCAACGTCTGGCCGAGGAATTCCGCCAGGCCGCCGGTTTCGCCGACGACGTAGGCGACCAGGCGCTTCACGCCGCCGTCCTCGCGGGCCAGCACGGCGGCCTGCTCGACGCCGGGGTGCTCGCCGAGCGCGGCTTCGATCTCGCTCGGCTCGACGCGGAAGCCGCGGATCTTGACCTGCTCGTCGGCGCGGCCGACGAATTCCAGCGCGCCCTCGTCGTTCCACCGCACCAGGTCGCCGGTGCGGTACATCCGCTCCCCCGGCGGCCCGAACGGGTCCGCGACGAACCGCTCGGCGGTCAGCCCGGACCGGCCGAGATAGCCGCGCGCCAGTCCCGCGCCGGCGATGTGCAGCTCGCCGGGCGCACCGGGCGGGGCGAGCCGGAGGTCGTCGTCGAGTACGTACACGCGGGTGTGGTCGAGCGGCCCGCCGATCGGGACGACGTCCGGGATCTCGCCGGGCAGCGGGTGCACGGTCGCGAACGTGGTGGTCTCGGTGGGGCCGTAGACGTCGGCGACCAGGGTGTCCGGGCAGGCCGCCTGCACCCGGCGCAGCGCGGCCGCGGGGACGGCGTCGCCGCCGGTCCAGACTTCCCGCACGCCCGCGAAGACCTCCGGCGATTCCTGCGCGACCAGCCGGAACAGCCCGGTGGTAAGGAACGCGCCCGTCACGTCGTGCGTGGTGAGCGAGCGGCCGAGCGTCTCGACGTCCACGTCTCCCGGCGGGGCCAGCACGACGGTGCCGCCGTTGAGCAGCGGGACCCACAGTTCGTAGGTCGCGGCGTCGAAAGCCTGTTGCGAGTGCAGGAGAATCCGGTCGTGCCGGGCGAACCGCTGGTCGATGGCGAGTGCCACGACGTCGCGATGCCGTGCCGAAACGCCCTTCGGACGGCCGGTCGAACCGGAGGTGTAGATGACGTACGCGAGCTGCTCGGGATCGACGCGGACGGCTGGCGGCGTGTCCGTGGCACCGCTTTCGCCGGTGATGATGGTGCCCGTGTGGACCTCCTCGGCGGTGGCCAGCCACGCCGCGTCGGTTACTACGATGTTTGCTTCAGCCTCTTGCACGAGCAGCCGCAACCGTTCGGCCGGAGCACGCAGGTCCAGCGGCAGGTAGGCACCACCGGCCTTGATGATCGCCAGTTCCGCGACGACGAGTCCCGGCGAGCGGTTCATCAGGACGGCGACCCGGTCCTCCTCCTGGATGCCTGCCTCGATCAGCCGATGCGCCAGCCGGTTCGCGCGGACGTCGAGCTCGCGGTAGGTGATCTGCTCGTCGTCCGTCACCAGCGCGACGGCATCCGGAGTGCGGCGGGCCTGGGCCTCGAACAGCTCCGGCACCGCCTTGGCCGGGAGCGGACGGGCGGTCTCGTTCCGCTCGGCGAGCAAGTGCTTGATCTCGTTCTCGGACAGCATCGGCACCCGGGACACCGGCCCGTGCGGTGCCGCGATCATGCCCCGGACCAGCGCTTCGAGGTGCGCCGCGAGCCTTGCCGCCGCGGCGTCGCCGATCCGCGCGGGGTCGTGCGTGAGGATCATCGACAACCGGCGTCCGGGGTAGGCGACGACGCCCAGCGGGTAGCTGGTCCGCTCGGCCGCGCGGACGTCGCGCAGCTGCGACACCTCGTCGATCGGGTAGTTCTCGAAGACGACGATGCTGTCGAACAGGCTGCCGCCGCCGCTCCACGCCTGCAGCTTGGTCAGGCCGACGTGCCCGAAGCGACGCGATTCCGCTTGTGCTGCTTGAAGATCGCGCAACCAGTCCGCGACCCCGCGCGTGCCGTCGAGCCGGACCCGCACCGGCAGGGTGTTGATGAAGATGCCGGGAATGTCGTCCGCACCGGGCAATTCCGCCGGGCGGCCGGACACCGTCGCGCCGAAGCACACCTCGGTTTCGCCGCTGTAGCGCGCCAGCAACGCGGCCCAGGCACCTTGGACGAGGGTGTTGACCGTCAGCCGATGTCGCCGCGCGAAGGCGTAGACGGCTGTTGACGTCTCGTCGTCCAGTTCCACCGCGATCCGGCCGGTCGAACTCGACGTGTGCGTGCGGACGGCCGGACGTTCGAGGGGCAGCGGAGTCGGCGTCACTCCGGCGAGTTCGGTTCGCCAGTGTTCCTCGGCGCGCTCGTCGTCTTGGGCGGCGAGCCAGGCGGCGTAATCGCGGAACGGCGGGCGGACGGGCGGTTCTTCGCCGCGCAGCAGGGCGACGACGTCGGAGAGGATGCCGAAGACGCTCCAGCCGTCGAGGAGGACGTGGTGGAAGGTCCAGAGGACGCGCACCTTCGTGGCGGATTCCCGCGCGATGACCAACCGCGCGAGCGGGGCCTGGGCGAGGTCGAATCCTTCGGCCAGGTCTTGCGCCAGCAGCTGTTCTAGCGCTTGTTCCGGGTCCACAGTGGACCAGTCCAAGTAGGACACGGGCAGTTCGACAGCGCGCTGCACCACTTGCAGCGGCTGAGGAACGCCGTCCCACACGATGCGGCTGCGCAGGATCGGAGTCCGCTCGACAATCCGTTGCCACGCCTCGCCGAGCCGCTGCGGATCCGGGACCTCGTCCACCGTGAACGAAACTTGTTCGAAGTAGACCCGGTCGCCGGGCTGGGCGAGGTCGTGGAACACCATCCCGGCCTGCATCGGCGTCAGCGGGTAGATGTCCTCGACGTCCCGGCCGTCGCCGACAAGCGCGTCCACTCCTGTTTGGTCGAGCCCGGCCAGCGGGAAGTCCGACGGCGTCCGGCCGCCCGCTCCCGGCTCCGCGCAATGCCGGACGATCTCGCGCAGCGCCTCGGCCATCGCCGTGGCCAGCCGGTCCACAGTGGACTCCTCGTGGACGCCCTCGGCGTAATGCCACGCCAGCTCCAGCTCGCCGCCCTCAACGCGACCGACGACCTCCAGCAGGTGCGGACGGACAGTGTCCGGCGCGACGTCCAGCGCGAGTTCGCGGTGCAGGGTCAGGCCGCCGGGCAGGTCGAACTGGCCGAGGTAATTGAAGCTCACCTGCGGTTCGATCACCGGCGCCGACCCGGCCAGATACCGCAGCGCGCCGTAGCCGATCCCCCGTCGCGGGACCGCGCGCAACTGCTCCTTGACCGCCTTCAGCGCCGCGCCCCAGCCGTCCGGAACGTCCAGCGCCACCGGGAACACGCTGGTGAACCAGCCGACCGTCCGCGACAGGTCGACGCCGTCGAACAGCTCCTCGCGGCCGTGCCCTTCGAGGTCGACGACCGGCTGGCTCCCGGTCCAGTCCCCCAGCACCCGGCCCAGCGCGGCCAGCAGCACGTCGTTGACCTGTGTCCGGTAGGCCTGCGGCACCTGGCGCAGCAACGCGTGCGTCTCGTCCGCGGTGAGCCGGGCCGTGACGACGCGCGCCTGGCCGAACGTGTTCTCCGCCGTGCCGTCGACCGGCAGCGGTGTCGGCGCGGGCAGTTCCCACCAGTGCGCGAGTTCGTCGTCGAAGCCGCCTGCTTCCGCGTGCTCGGCCAGCTTTTGCGCCCACTCGCGGAAGGACGTCGTCCGCGGGCCGAGGTCGATCGGTTCGCCGCGCACGGCCTGCTGATAGCCGCGGTCGAGGTCTTCGAGCAGCAGCCGCCACGACACGCCGTCGACCACCAGGTGGTGCGCGGCAAGGTGCAGCGTCCGCGGCTCGCCGGACAGCGACCACCGCAGGAGCGTGTGCCCTTCGCCGACAGCGGCATTGTGCTGATGCCAAGCGTCGCGGTCGTGGCTGAACCGCATCCGCAGCGCGTCGTGCTGCTCGGACAACGCGGCCAGCGCGGAGATCAGCGCGGTCAAGTCGACGTCAGCGGGGAGTTCGACGGCGATCGTCTGGTCGAAGCGGTCCGCGCCCAGGCCGAAGAACCAGTGCTGGATCGGGGTCAGGACGACGTCGCCGCTTTCCGGGCCGCGCGCGGCGACCGCCGTGGCCTCGCCGACGGTCGGGGCGAGTGCCGCGATGGTCTGGTGGCGGAACAGGTCGGCGGTGGTCACGCTGAGCCCCGCTTGCCGGGCGCGGGCGCTCACCTGGATGCTCAGGATCGAATCGCCGCCGAGGGCGAAGAAGTTGTCGTCCACGCTGACGCGATCGAGACCGAGCACGTCGGCCCAGATCCCGGCGAGCACTGCCTCCCGTTCGGTGCGCGGGGCGACCGTCCGCTCGCTGGACGTCCGCGGCTCCGGCAGAGCGCGACGGTCGACCTTGCCGTTCGCCGTAAGCGGCAGCCCGGCCAGCGGGACCAGCACCGACGGCACCATGTAGTCCGGCAGGGTGCGGGCGACGGCCTGGCGGAGCGCCTCGGTGTCCACCGTTGCCGGGACCACGTAACCGACCAACTGCTTGCGCCCGCCGATGGCCCGGATGGTCACGAACGCCTGGGTCACGTCTTTTTCTGCCGCCAGGGCGCGTTCGATCTCGGCCGGTTCGACGCGGAAGCCGCGGATCTTGACCTGGTCGTCCACGCGGCCGAGGAATTCGAGCGTCCCGTCGGTGCGCCAGCGGGCGAGGTCGCCGGTCCGGTACATCCGGTCCCCCGGATTGCCGAACGGGTCGGCGACGAAGCGGTCCGCGGTCAGGCCCGGCTGGTCGAAGTAGCCGCGCGCGAGCCCGGCTCCGGCGACGCACACCTCGCCGGCCGCGCCGCGCGGCAGCAGGCGGAACCGGTCGTCGACGACGCGGATCCGGACGTCCCGCAGCGGCGTGCCGATCGGGATGACGTCGGGGACCTCGTTCGTGATCCGGAAGGAGGTGGCGAAGGTGGTGGTCTCGGTCGGGCCGTAGCCGTCCACGACGGCGATGCCGGGGCAGCTGTCGAGGACCCGTTGCACGGCGGGCGGCGGCACGACGTCGCCGCCGGTCCAGACCTCGCGCAGCCCGGCGAAGCATTCGGGCGTCTCCTCGGCGAAGAGTCGGAAGAGGCCCGCGGTCAGCCAGAGTGCAGTGATTTCCAGCCGTTGGATCACCTCGGCGTCCAGATCGCCGGGCGGCGCGACGACCACGGTGCCGCCGTTGAGCAGCGGCACCCACAGCTCGTAAGTGGAGGCGTCGAAGGCGAGCGGAGAATGCAGCAGGACTCGCTCGTGGCCTGCGAAGCGCGGGTCGGTCGCGAGTGCCGTGACGTCCGCGTGCCGCACGGCCACGCCCTTCGGGACGCCGGTGGAGCCCGACGTGTACTCGACGTAGGCCAGGTTCTGGCCGCTCAGCGTGATTTCCGGTGCGGCGGAAGGCTCGTCGACGTCCTTGACGACCAGCGACGTTCCCTTGTGGACAGTGACGGCGGTGTCGTGCCAGGTGTCGTCGGTGAGTACCAGCGACACTCCGTCGAGGACGCGGCGCAGGCGATCGGCCGGAGCCCGCAGATCCAGGGGCAGGTAGGCCGCGCCTGCCTTGAGGATCGCCAGCACGGCCACGACGAGGTCGGCCGAGCGGTCCAGCAGCACGCCGACCCGCTCCTCCGGCCGGACGCCGCGCCGGATCAGGTGCCGCGCGAGACGGTTCGCCCTCGACTGCAGCTCCGCGTAGCTCAGGCTGGTGTCGCCGCACACCACGGCTGGGGCGTCCGGACTTTGCTCGGCGCAGCGGTCGAACAGCTCCGGAACTGTCTCGGCTCGCGCGCTTTCGGGCAGTCCTGGCAGCAAAAACCGGCGGTCCTCGGCGGTGAGCAGCGGGAGATCGCCCACCGGCCGCGCCGGGTCGGCGGCGATCCCGGTGAGCAGCACCTCCAGGCTCGACGCGAGACGTTCGATGGTCGCGTCGTCGAAGAGCGCGGTGGCATATTCGACGGTGACGCGCAGGCCGTCGGGTCGCGGCCAGAACTCCACCACCAGGTCAAACCGCGCCGAAGGCCGGGGCAGCGCGTACTCGCTGGCCTGCAGCCCGGCGACCGTGCGCTCCGACACCAGCGGGCGTTGCAGGACGACGACGGCCTGCACCAACGGCGTCCGCGACGGATCGCGTTCGGGCTGGACTTCCTCCACCACGCGGTCGAACGGGACGTCGCTGTGCGCGAACGCGGCCAGCACGGTTTCGCGGAACTCGGCCAGGAACCGGTCGAACGGCTGTGCACCGTCCACTGAGGACCGCAGCACGAGCGTGTTGACGAAGAATCCGGTCAGCGGCTCGAGTTCGGCCCGGTCGCGGCCGGACACCGCCGTGCCGACCGCGACGTCGCGCTGGCCGCTGTAAGCAGCCAGGACCGTCTGGACGGCCGCGGTCAGCGTCATGAACAACGTCGCGCCCTGCGTTCGGCCTGCTTCGGCGACCCGGCGGACCAGGTCGGCGGGCAGGTCGTGCCGGTGCACCGCGCCTTCCGTGGTGCGCTGCGGGGGCCGCGGACGGTCGGTCGGGAGCGCGAGCGGTTCGAGGCCGTCGAGGGTCTCGCGCCAGTAACCGAGCTGGTCGAGACGTTCGGACGCCAGCCGCCACCGGGTGTAGTCCTGGTAGCCGAGCGGCAGCGGGGGCAGGGTCTTGCCGCCGTACAGGTCGAGAAGTTCGTCGGTGAGCACGGCGATCGACCGGCCGTCCGTGACGATATGGTGCTGGCACACCACAAGCAGGTGCGCGCCCGGCTCCGACGGGAACAGCACGGCTCGGGTCAACGGTCCCGTCCGCAGGTCGAACGGCGCACTCAATTCGGTCTTCAGCACGTCGTCGTCCGGGACGGAATCCGCTATCCTCAACGGGATTTCCCCGGTCGGCGCGATTCGCTGCATCCCTTGCCCGGCAACGGAATCGAACGTCGTGCGCAGCGATTCGTGCCGGGCGCACAGGGCAGCCAACGCCGTGCGCAGAGCGGCGAGGTCAAGCGGGCCGGACAGGCGGATCCCGACGCCGGTGTTGTATTCGGAGCTTCCGCCGGTCATTTCGTCGAGGAACCACAACCGCCGCTGCGCCGGGGACAGCGGAAGCAGCTCCGTCGGCGACGCGACCGGGATCGTCTGCTCGGCTCGCGGGCCGTTTTCCAGGTGCAGCGCGAGCTTTTCCACACTGGGCGCGTCGAACAGCGCCCGTGCCGAAAGATCCGCGCCGAACGCCCGGCGCAAGCGGGACAGCGCCTGCACCGCCAGGATCGAATCACCGCCCAGGGCGAAAAAATCGTCGTCCACGCCGATCCGGTCCAGGCCCAGCACCTCGGCGAGGATCTCGGCGACCGCGCGTTCGATGGCCGTCCTCGGCTCAGTCCCGGCGTCCGCCGATTCCGCCGACGGCGCGGGCAGGGCTTTCCGGTCGACCTTTCCGTTGGCGCTCAAGGGAAGCTCGTCCAGCACGACGATCGCCGAAGGCACCTGATAGTCCGGCAATACCGCCGCGACAACGGCTTTCAGGTCTTTTCGCGGCGCATCCGGCACCAGCACGACGTACGCGACCAGACGCTTCGTGCCCGGCCCGTCCGCCCGCGCGACGACCACTGCCTCCGCGACGGTGTCGTCCGCGGCGAGCACAGTCTCGATTTCGCCGAGTTCCACCCGGAAACCGCGGATCTTGACCTGGTCGTCGGTGCGGCCGAGGAATTCCAGCTCGCCCTCGTCGTTCCAGCGGACCACGTCGCCGGTGCGGTACATCCGCTCGCCGGGCACGCCGGGGTCGGCGACGAACTTCTCCGCCGTCGCCCCGGGACGCGCCCAGTAGCCGCGCGCGAGCCCGGCGCCGGCCAGGTGCAGCTCGCCGGGTGCCCCGGGAGCGACCGGATTCAACGCGTCGTCCAGCACATACGCGCGGACGCCGTCCAGCGGGCGGCCGATCGGCATCGCCTGCACATCCGCCGATTGGGCCGCGTGAGCCGTCGCGAAGGTGGTGGTCTCGGTCGGGCCGTACCCGTCGACCACGGTGACGCCGGGGCACGCGCGCAGCACCCGCCGCACCGCGCCGGCCGGGACGACGTCGCCACCGGTCCAGACCTCTCGCACGCCCTGGAAACAATCCGGCGCTTCCTGCGCGACGACCCGGAACAGGCCCGCCGTCAGCCAGACCGCGCCGACGTCGTACCGGGAGATGACCTCGCGGAGGCTCTCGACGTCGAGGTCTCCGGGCGGCGCGACCACGACGGTGCCGCCGGTCAGCAACGGCACCCACATCTCGTAGGTCGAGGCGTCGAAAGCGGCCGGCGAGTGCAGCAGCACCCGCCGATGCGCGTCCCCCGCGAACCTCCGGTCAGCCGCGAGCGCCGCGACGTCCCGATGCCGGACCGCGACTCCCTTGGGCTTGCCGGTCGATCCGGACGTGTGCACCAGATAGGCCAGGTTGTCCGGATGCATTGCCACCGTGGGGAAATCCGCTTGCGGCAGCGGCCTTCCGAGTACCGCGATCTGTCCACTGTGGATTTCCGCCGCGCGGACCGGGTCGTCGGTCAGCAGCACCGTGACCCCGGCTTCGACGAGCAGCGTCCGCGACCGGCTGTCCGGCGCGCGCCGGTCGAGCGGCACGTACGCGCCGCCGGCGGCGACCACGGCCAGTTCCGCGACGACCAGCTCGGCCGACCGCTGCGCCAGCACCCCTACCCGGTCCTCCGGGCGCAGCCCCAGCCGCAGCAGGTACGCGGCCAGCCTGCTCGCCGCGTCGGCCAGTTCGGCGTACGTCAGCCGGGCCGCGCCGTCCACGGCGAGCGCGTCCGGAGCCTTTCGCACCTCGGCCGCGAACAGCTCCGGCAGGGTGGCGGTCGCGTCCGGTTCGGCCGGGATGTCTTGGGCGGTCATCGTTTCGCTACCTTCCGGGCACACCAAGGGATCCCGCCTGGCGCGGGTGAGGACGAGGAGTTCGGGGAGCTGCTCAGCACCGCCGCGCGAGCCGGCCGCCGATTTCGACGGCGGTCGCCGCGCCGGGTTCGCCGCGGAACCGCCCGCACGGGGTGGCGCGGCCGGTCGCCGGATCGCGGACGGTGAACGTGCCGTCGGCGTACCGGGCCAGTTCGGGGAAGACGTCGCCGTCCACGTCGAGACACGCGCCGCCTACGGCGTCCGGACGGATCGTGTACCCGATGGCGCCGTTGCGGAAACTGCCGAAATCGCCGTCCGGCATGGGAATCGGGCAGGATTCCGCAATCTGGACGCGCTGGGGCGGGAGACCGAATTCCGGCAGTTCGTCAACCAGGTCCTGCCAGAGGTCGGTGCCCCCGGCCCCGTTGGCGGTCAGCGCGAGCACGCAGGCACCGGCCTGGTCGATCCGCAGGTGACACGAGGTGCCGTCGGCCGTTCCGTCGTGTCCGAGCCAGCGGGATTCCTCGTCCCCGAAGCAGGCCAGCCCCAGCCCCCAGCCGTCCGCGAGGCCGAACGGTTCCGCGCCCGGCACCGGCCGGTGCAGGTCACTCGCTGTCACGACGTCGAGCAGCCCCGGTTTGCCGAGGTGGACCCGCCCGAGCGCGACGAGGTCGCGGGCGCTGAGCGCGAGCGCGCCCGCCGGGTCCAGCATCGGCGGCAGCACCTGCGCGAGCGGACGCTCGCCGTCGCGCGCGTGCCCGGTCGCGATGCCAGGGCTGTCGACGTAAACGGGCTCGATCTCCAAGGGCCGCAACAGGATCGACTCGACCGCGTGACGCCAGCGCATCCCGGTGACGTCTTCGATCAGCTCGCCGGCCAGCGCGTAGCCGAGGTTGGAATAGGAGAACGCGGTCCCCGGCTCGCAGACGAACTCCGCGGCCCGCACTTCCTTCCGGCAGGACCCGGCGGCGTCGGCCGGGTCCGAGGGCAGCCCGCTGGTGTGGCTCAGCAGCCCGCGCAGGGTCAGCGAGCCGGGAAGGGCCGGATCGCCGAGGATCTCGCCGACCGGCTGGTCCAGCTCGAGATCGCCGTCCGAGACGAGCATCATCGCCAGCGTCGCGGTCGCCACCTTGGTGACTGAGCCGATCGGCACGCGCGAGCTCTCCCGCATCGGCCGGCCGCGGCTCGCGACACCGGTCTGGACCACTGCGGTCTCGCCGCCGGCCCAGACCGCGACCTGCGCTCCCGGCACCCGATGCCGGGCGGTCAGCCGCGGGAGCACGGCGGCCAGCCGGTCCGCACAGCCCACGCCGGGCACCGGGCGCGGTCTCGGGACTTCGAATCTTTCTTTCCGGGAGTGCATGACCAGACCTTTCGAATACTCGTAGGAGCCGCACGAGGAATTGCCCCCTGCTCGCGCGGCACTAGCCCCAGCACAACGCGGACGCCCTCGAGCCCAAACCCGCGCTGGAATCCATACCCTGCCTAGCACGGTTGCACTCCAGCAACCGCCAAACGAAGGACTCCCGCATACCCCGCTTCGCACCCTGCGTCACACATTGCCGAGACCATTCTAAAATATGAACAACGGACTCACACCTCGGCGCGAACACAGATAACCGGAAGATCAGCCTTCGCATTCGGCGGATCTTCCTCCCGCGCACGGCACCGATTCCCGTTGCGCCGACCAGCGTAAACCCGCCTTTCCCGAGGCCGCCGGAACGGCGATCGCCACCAAAGAACTGGTGCCAACAGCGGTCGCCGTTACCCCGACCGCAGCAACATCGCCGCCGTGCGCCCGACTCCGGTGCCAGCACGGGAAAAGATCACCGCCCGCCTTCGCCGATAACGCCCCCGGACAGGTAGCGCGACAAGTCGATCTCACGGAATCAGGGAATCCGCCCGCTAAACCTCACCCGATCACCGGAAGATTCCGGCGGCTCCCCGACTCGCGGAATTCGTTCCCGGCAGACCGCCACACGAATGGCGCGCGACGGCAGTAGCACTTACCGCCAGGCAACCCGCGCCTGCGGTGTTTCGGTCCCGCTCGAGTGCGCACTGCCTCCGCCGATTCCGTCACAAGCACCTCCGCCCGCACAGTCGCCGCCGCCGAGCGAAACGTTGCAGCTTCTCCGCGACCAATAGCCGAACAGCGGAACCGCCTTCTTGAGGACCCGGAGGAAATGCCCGCTGTCGGCAGACTGCCAATAAGAGGACTATTCCAAGAAGGACAGTAAAGAAAACCATACGGCTGGTTGCCCGACCATTGACGATCAGCCCGCGCGACGTCCACTGAGGACATTTCCGGCGTTTTCCCACCCGTCACCCGGACGATCGCCCGTTCCGCATCGCCCGAAGAAGCACCGGCGATGCGACGACCAACGCGATCCCCCGCACCGCCCCCGCCACCGGATACGCCGCCCGGATGCCGAGCACGTCCGCGACCATCCCGCCCGCTAGCGATCCCAGCGGCATCAGTCCCCAGCCCAGCATCCGGTAGACACTGTGCACGCGCCCGCGCAGTTCCGTCGGCACCGCCTGCTGGCGCAGGCTGACCGTGACCACGCTCCAGAGCGTCGTGGCGAGCCCGCTAATCCCCAGCAGTATCCCGAGAACGACCGCGTTCGGACTGGCCCCGATGAGCACGAAGATCACCGCGTTGGCGACCAAGGCGGCCAGCAACGCTTGCAGCGCCCCGATTTTCGCCACGACCCGCGCGTTGACCATCCCGCCGAGCACGCTCCCGGCCGCGGCCCCCGCGAGCAGCACGCCGTAACCGCGCTCGCCGACGTGCAGGATCTGCGTCGCGAGCAGCACCACCGTCACGTTGCCGAGCTGGTAGCAGAACGTGTTCACCGCCAGCAGCCCCGCCAACACGCGCAACAGCCGATGCCGCCCGAGCCAGCGCACCCCCTCCACCACCGCGACCCGAATCGGCGGCTGCGCGACCTGCGGCAACGGAC
The DNA here is from genome assembly GCF_053587275.1 of Amycolatopsis sp. NPDC003676. Lineage (NCBI taxonomy): Bacteria > Bacillati > Actinomycetota > Actinomycetes > Pseudonocardiales > Pseudonocardiaceae > Amycolatopsis > Amycolatopsis sp. NPDC003676. Next base: position 61,738 of record NZ_JBSFNS010000022.1, on the reverse strand, counting down.
GCCGCGGGAGGGTCGCCAGCAACACGGCAGACACGGCGAACGACACCGCGTCCACACCGAACGGCAACGCCGCCGCGCCCGCGAACAGCAGGCTGCCGATCGGCGGGCCGACGAACAACTGCCCGGCATTGGCGATCGCGTACTGACTGCCGTTCGCCCGATGCAGCTGCGCCTCCGCGACAAGATCCGGCAACACCGCGAGCGACGCGTTGGCGAACACGACCTCGCACGCACTGAGCGCGAACCCCATGACCGCGAGGCCCGCGATGTCGATCCGCCCCAGCCAGATCATCGCGGCGGCCACCGCGACGATCGCCGCCTGCACGGCTTGCGACCGCCACAACAAGCCGACGCGATCACGCCGGTCCACGAGCGCACCCGCGGGCAGGGAGAGCAGGAGCCAGGGCAGATACGTCGCCGCCGAGACGACCGAAACCAGCACCGGATCGCGCGTGATCGTGATGGTGAGCAGCGGAACGGCGGCCGCGAAAACCCCGTCGCCGACGTTGTCCACCGCCGAGGCCCACCACAACCGCCAGTACGAGGCGGGGAGCCTGGCGCGGGAGTCGGATTCCTTCATGTGGGGGATGGTTCCTGACTCGAACAGGTGTTCGCCATCGTGTAGGCTGGAGCTACATCGAAAGTTTCGTGGTTGTGCCGTCGTTGTATTTCGCTTGCCGCGGGTTCCCCGGTGCCGCAGACTGACCCGCCGATGCCAAGTCCTGCGCGAATCCGGAATCAGCCCTGCGTGCCCGCCCGCGTCCGCACCTGCCGACGTCGACGCACGACGGCTGGATGCGCGGAGGTTGGACAGGCGGCGGCAGGACGGGCGGCCGAGCGCGCGACGGAGGCTGCGCGCACCCCGGCTGAGCGGCCAGCGGCGGGCCGGGGAGCATCCGGGCACGCGACAGCCAGATGCACCACGACTGCCCACACGACAATCGGGCAGACCGCAGCGAGCCGGTCAGCAGCCAGACACACCGCAGCAGAGTGGGCATCAGCCGGGCGAACTGCGGCGAGACGCACGAGAACCAGGCACGTCACGAGCCAACGCACAACCGCCGCCCGCCCCGCAGCCGAGCAGGCGCCGACCAGCCGCACCTCGGCTGGCCAAACACCACCCGGGCACAGGGCAGCCGCGCGAACCGCAGCAAGCCAGGCGGCAACCACCCCCGCCTCGGCTCCGCGCACAGCGGCCCGACACCCATCAATCAGCCACACCGCACCACAAAAAACCGACCGAACAGGTGGTTCATGATCGACGTCATCATCTCCGGCTGCGGCCCCGCCGGCGCGACGCTCGCCGCCGAGCTTCGGCTGCACGGCGTGCGGGTCCTCGTGCTGGAGAAGGAAACCGAGCCGCTCCCGCTCGCCCGCATCGTCAGCCTGCACATCCGCAGCCTCGAACAGCTCGCGATGCGCGGACTGCTGGAGCGCGTCCTCGAACGCGGACGGCAACGTCCGGTCGGCGGCATCTTCGCCGGGATCCCCAAACCCGCCCCCGAAGGCCTCGAATCCGCGTACCTGCTGGGCATCCCGCAGCCAGTCGTGGTCCGCCTGCTCGAAGACCACGCGATCGAGCTGGGCGCGGAAGTCCGGCACGGCTGCGCAGTCGCCGGTTTCGAGCAGGACGAGGACGGGGTCACCGTCGAACTGACCGACGGCGAACGTCTGCGGTCGCGCTACCTCGTCGGCTGCGACGGCGCGCGCAGCACCGTGCGCAAGCTGCTCGGCGTCGGCTTCCCCGGCGAACCCTCGCGGACCGAAACCCTGATGGGCGAGATGCCCGCGACCGCGCCGCAGGAGGAGATCGCCGCCAAGGTCGCCGAGGTCCGCGAGACCGACAAGCGGTTCATGCTGAGCCCGGTAGGCGAGGGCATCTACCGAGTAGTGGTCCCGGCCGCGGGAATCAGCGCGGAACCGCCCGTGCTCGAGGACTTCAAACAGCGACTGCACGCCATCGCCGGAACCGATTTCGGCGTCCACTCCCCGCACTGGCTGTCCCGCTTCGGCGACGCGACCCGCCTGGCCGAGCGCTACCGCGTCGACCGGGTGCTGCTGGCCGGCGACGCCGCGCACATCCACCCGCCCACCGGCGGACAGGGCCTCAACCTTGGCGTCCAAGACGCGTTCAACCTCGGCTGGAAACTGGCCGCGCAGGTCCGCGGCTGGGCCCCGGCTCCCCTGCTGGACACCTACCAGGCCGAACGCCATCCGGTCGCCGCGGACGTCCTCGACAACACCCGCGCCCAAATGGAACTGTCGTCCGCCGAAGCCGGGCCGCGGGCCGTGCGCAGGCTGCTCGCCGAGCTGATGGACTTCGACGAGGTCAACCGCCGCCTGCTCGGGAAGATCACCGCGATCGACATCCGCTACGACTTCGGCGAAGGCCCCGACCTGCTGGGCCGCCGTCTCCCCGACCTCGCCCTGAACCAAGGCCGCCTCTACGACCGCCTCCATCAGGGCCGAGGCCTGGTGCTCGACCGCACGGAGCGACTGAACGTCGAAGGCTGGGCCGACCGCGTCGACCTCATCGCGGACCCCGCCGCGACCCTGGACGCTCCGGCCGTCCTGCTGCGCCCGGACGGATATATCGCGTGGATCGGCGAGGACCAGCAGGACCTCAACGACCACCTCGCCCGATGGTTCGGCCAGCCCGCCGCTGATGCCTGAACAACGGCTCCCCACCCGACAACCACCGAGGGCGGCTGACCGCCCCAACAAACGAGAACCAGCAAACCACCACCGAGCTCAACCAAACCAGCCGCTCCCCGCCGAACAACCACCGCACGCCGCGCCCTCCCCCGCCTGAGTCGACAAACCCGCCGATCCCGCCTCGCCGACCGCCAAGTGACGCATAATCGCGACGTGCCGCTGACCCTCGACCTGAGCACCGACGACCTGGCCGCCACCAGGCTCGCCGTCTCGCCGTTGTCCGAGACGGTCTCCGGCCTGCAGACCCTGGCCGGCTGCTGGGGCCGGACTCGCCACGGGCGCTGGACCCGCTGGGCCGCGAGCGAACTCGCCGGCCGTCCGCTGGATCTGGCCTGGACGTGGCCGTTGCTCGTCACCGGCCGGACCAGCTGGCCGCAGTTCCTGCTGCCCGCACCGGACCGTGCGGCGAGCACGATCGACGAGGCGCTGGCCGCGATGTGCCGGACCACCGCGAGCCAGGTTCGGCGCAGCCTGCACGGCGTGTTCGGCGACCGCCTGCCCGGCCCCGCCCGGGCACTCGCCGCCGATCCCGCGGCCGGGCTGCGTGCGATCGCCGAAGAACTCCGCCAGGCACACGACCGCCTGATCGCACCGCACTGGGCCCGGCTGCGCGCCGTTCTCGACGCCGACATCGCTTACCGCGCCAAGCAATGGGCCGACGGCGGCGCGGCCCATCTCTTCGCCGACCTGCACGCCGAGCTGAACTGGTCCGGCAGCCGGCTCACTCTCGACGGCGACCACCGTCCCTCGCCCGGCCGCCCTTCCGGCGGGCTGGTGCTGTCGCCCGTCGTGCTCGGTCCGCCGTGGGTGATGATCAAACTGCACACCACCACCCAGACCACGATCCGCTACCCGGCCCGAGGCAGCGGTGCATTGTGGACAGCCGCCGGACGCCGTCCCGCCGAACCCGCGGTCCGCCTGCTGGGCCGACGTCGGGCCGAACTCCTGGAGACGCTGCGCTCCCCCGCCACGACCACCGACCTCGCCGAAACCCTCCGCGTCTCGCCGAGCGCGGTTTCGCAACACCTCCGAGTCCTGCGCGACAGCGGCCTGGTCTCCGGACGGCGATCCGGTCGCGAGGTCCTGTACCGCACCACCGAACAGGGAATCCGCCTGCTGAACCCCTCAGCCGAATCACCAAGGTGACGCCTCCCCCTGCCCAACGTCAGCCGCTGGCCCGGCACGGAATGCGCCCGTCCGCCGAAGCGCAAAACTGACGAACGCAAGCCCCGATCCGCCAAAACCGGACCAAGGCGATCCAGGCCCTGCGCTTCCCACGACCGAGGCACAAATGTGACAACTCCACACCCGATGCCACATTTCCGGAGTACGATCTCGCGGAACCGGCGGGCGGGCCCGCGGGAAGAGGGGAAGCGGCGGGGATGAGCGAAACCTGGCAGGTGCCCGGGTTCACCGAGGTCGACGTGCTCGGCGTCGGCGGTTTCGGGCGCGTCGTGCTGGCCAAGCATCAGCAATCCGGCCGCATGGCGGCGATCAAATACCTCCTCGCCGAGTACCTCGCCGACCCGGACATCGCGGCCGGGTTCCGTCGCGAGGCGTGGCTGCTGTCCGGCGTCCGAAGCCCGCATGTCGTGCAACTGTTCGACTTCGTCGAGACGCCGCAGGGCGCGGCACTGGTGATGGAGGCCGTGCCCGGCGTCTCCCTGCGCGCGCTCCTGGCGACGGAGAACATTCTCGCCCCCGAATCCGCGTTGGCCATTCTCAAAGGTTCGCTGCTCGGACTCGCCGACGCACACGCCGCCGGAGTCGTCCATCGCGATTACAAACCGGGAAACGTCCTGGTGTCACGGGAAGGCCAGTCGAAGCTGGTCGACTTTGGACTGGCCACTTTGGACGGACACAACGGACTGACCGCCGGTTCCCCGTCGTACATGGCACCGGAGCAGTGGGCCGGGCAGCCGGGCATGCCTGCCACCGACGTGTACGCCGCGACCTGTGTGTTCTACCAATGCATCACCGGACACCAGCCGTTCGAGGGGACCACCACCGACGAACTGCGCTCGCTGCACCAGATGGCACCCGTGCCGCTCGACGCGGTGCCCGAGGACTTGCGTCCGCTGATCGCGCGCGGCATGGCGAAGGATCCGGCGTGGCGACCGTCCACAGCGGACGCTTTCCTCGCCGAATTGGAGACCGTCGCGCGCAAGGCTTACGGAAAGGACTGGGAGAAACGCGGCTGGAAGCGGCTGGCCGCCTCGGCCGCCGCCCTGACCGCGCTCACGCCGTTGGCCCTCCTGACCACGGCTGGCACGGCCGCCGCGCCGATCGGGACCGGTGCCGGCGCCGTGGCGGCGGGAGTGCCTGCCACGGGCACCGGAGCGGGCGCGACCGCGGTGATCGTCGGCAAGGTCATCGCCGTGCTGGTGGTCGTCGGCGCACTGGTCACCGGCGGAATCCTGGTCTTCAACCGCCAGGACGACCCGCCCGCGCCCGCGGCGCTCACGGTGGCGATCCAGACTGATTCCGGCCGCGACCAGGCCCTCCCGATCACCTACAGCCTCCAGTATCCGCAAGTGTCCGGCGGGCCGGACGCCGCCGTGCGGAAACGCATCAACGACGCTTTGCGCGCCCCGATCGACAAGCGGCTGAAGGCCATCCGCGACGCACGGTCCAATCCGGACTGGCAGCAGCAGTTCACCGAGGCCGGGGAAACGCCCGCCGCGCGATCGACCGCGCGGATCCTCCTGCAGACCCCGAGCCTGCTTTCCGTGCGCTACGACCACGATCTCGACTCGAAAGTGCTGTGGCACACGACGTGGCGGTTCCCGGAAACCGTCACCGTCGACCTCGGCACCGGGAATCCGGTCGGCCCCCAGGACATGTTCCGCCCCGAGGTGCTGACCGCGGCCGGAATGAAAACGCTCACCGACCGCGTCGAACCGCACACCAGGAACGGTTTCTGCCAACTGGCGTCCGTCGACGAAAACGGGCGGAAGACCACCATCGACGCCGCCGACCGGGTCCCGGCGCGCGGGCACGTTCCGGGGGCCTCGATCGGATTCACCAAGGCCGGGGCCGAATTCGAAATCCTGTGGTACGACCTCGGCTGCGTCACGGCGGCGGGGAAAGAAACCGTGACTGTTCCGTACGCCGAAATCTCCGATCTGCTGCAGCCGAAGTTCGTGACAATGCTCGGCGCCCCAACAGCTTCCCCGTCACCTACGCTACCGGCCTCGTCTTCCCCAGCGGTCGGCAACACCTACACCAACCCGCGATTCGGCTTCACCACACGCGTTCCGCAGGGCTACACCGCCGCGTCCTACAGCCCGGACAACGGCGACGGAATGACGTTCACCAACACCGGCCTCGACGCGACCCTCACCGTATGGGGCACCAATTCCGGCGGCCGGACCACCGCGGCCGCACTGGCCGCCGCGGCGTCCGAAGCAGAAGCAAACGGCGGCCGAGTGACCTATCGCAAGGCCGAAGGCGACCACTACACGATTTCCGGCTACCAAAGCGACGGCAAGATCTTCTACGAGCGAGGATTTACCGGAGCGGGGTCGACGGCGTCGCTGCGCTGGGTTTATCCGCGCGAGCACAAGTCCGAACTCGACACTCCAGTGAGCACCACAGCGGACGCCTTCCGCCCCGGAGACCTCTCTCAGCCGCACTGAGACTCCGCTGGATCAGGCCAGGCCGAGCAGTTCGTCGGCATTGCGGTGGGCGATCTTTTCCTGGTCCTCGGCGGAAAGATGCGATTCGGTCAGGAACGGCACGGCGCCCTCGTTGCCGAGCATCGGGAAATCCACGGAATGGATGATCCGGTCCGCGCCGACGGTGTCCGCGCAATACCGCAGCTGGGCCTGGCTGAACATGCCGCTGGGGGTGATGAACACGTTGTCCCGGAAGTACTCGCGGAAAGTCCGGTCGAGCCCGGTCATCCGCCTCGGCATGGCCTCGTCGAGCCGGTCGAGGTAGAACGGGATGAACTCGCCCCAATGGCCGAGCACGAACTGCAGGCAGGGACAGCGGTCGAGCACCCCGGTCAGCACCAGGTGCAGGAAATGCACCGCCGTCTCCTGGTGCCAGCCCCACGCGGCGAGTCGGAGAGCCCCGGAGACCGCGGGCGAGAGCCCGCCGGCGTAGCTGGCCTCGCTGACCGGCGCCGGAGGCGGGGCCGGGTGCAGGTAGATCGGCACCGACAGGTCGCTCGCGGCGCGCAGAATCGGATCGAACCGCGGCTGGTCGAGGAATTCGCCGTCGGTGCGCCCCATGATCATGGCGCCGACGAAGCCCAGTTCGCCGACGCACCGGCGCAGCTCGTCCGCCGCGGCGCCGGGCACGGCGGTCGGCAGGGTCGCGAACGCGGCGAACCGGCCCGGAAACGCCTCGACCGCCTTGGCCATGGTGTCGTTCGCCGCCGCGGTCAGTTCCGGTGCGACGGCCGCGGGCAGAAAGGTGTTCACCAGCGACAGGACCTGGGTGGTGATGCCGTGGCGGTCCATGTCGGCGATCCGGGCGGAACCGAGGTCCGCCAGGAGATCCGGGTGCCGCGGGTACGGCATCCCGGTGTCCGGGGCGAACGCCGCCGCGTAGCCGGGAACGTGTTCGAGCATGCTCGGCATGCCGGCGGCGGTCACCGCCGGGGCGGTCCAGTGTTCTTCGAGCGTGACAATCCGCATCGCTGCCCTCTCCGTCGGCCTGTCCCTCCACGATGGACCTGACGGGCGATAGGCTCAAACACTTGTTTCTGATTCATCGATCAGTACCGCTGATAGGAGCTGGACGGAGATGGAGCTGCGGCACCTGCGCTATTTCGTCGCGGTGGCCGACGAGGGCGGGTTCAGCGCGGCCGCGCGGCGGCTGCACGTCGTCCAGCCCACGTTGAGCATGCAGATCCGCGATCTGGAACACGAACTCGGCGGACCGCTGTTCGACCGCACCGGGCGACGCCCCCGGCTCACCGCGGCGGGCCAAGCGTTCCTGGTCGAAGCCCGGCAGGTGCTCGCGCAGGCCGAACGGGCGCGGGACACCGCGCGGTCGGCGCTGCGCGGGGAAACCGGGAGCGTCCGGATCGGCGTCGCGGGCGCGGCCGTGTTCGGCGGCCTCCTCGCCGGCTCGATCGGCGAGTTCCATCAGGCCAGGCCGCTCGTCCGGATCGAATTGCGGGAAGCCGGGCCGCTGGCGCAGCGCGCCGCGATCCTCGCGGGCGAACTGGACGTCGGCTTCAGCGCGCTCGCCGCCCCAGCCGACGAACCGCGGCTGGCCTCGATCCCGGCGAGTTCCGTGTCGTTCCTGGTCGCGCTGCCCGCCGGGCACCCCCTCGCCGAGCACGAAACGCTGACCGTCGAGCAGATCGACGGCGAAGAGCTGATCGAGTACATCACCGGCGACGGCGATCTCGTGCCGCACGGAGTGCGTCGCTGCGGGGCGGACCCGCCGTCCTCGCCGGCCCGGTTTCGCGGCGACAGCACGCTGAGCGTTCTCGCGCTGGTCGCCGCGAAGGTCGGTCTGGCAGTGGTCCCGGCGGGCGTGGACCGGGCCGCGGTGCCGGACGTGGTGTACCGGCCGCTGGCCGAACCCGGTCTGAGGACCGACTTCCATCTGCTGCACCGCAGCGACGAAACCGCACCGGCCGTGGCCGCCTTCGTCCGCGCCTGTGCTTAGCCGCCGGTCTCTCCGCAGCGCGTTCCCTGACGGCCCGAGCCGTTCCGCGCGACTCTGCGCACAGCCGGGCAAACCCGGCGCGCAACGCTGCTCCATTCGGATGATCGACAACGGTCCCGTCCGGCATCCCGACCCGCTCGCACCTAGCCTCGACGGACCCGGCGGCCGCACACTGTCCCCGCGTCAGCGAGGCCCGGCTCCGCGGCCGGTTCCGACAACGTTGTCGGCCGGGGGCGCGACCGCGGGACGGCACGGCCGAACGAGAGGAAGATCGATCGATGGCTGATCGGATCACCGGGCAGGGCCAGGGAAGCCCGGACGAGGCGACTCCCAGCGAAGCGGCCGCGGGCACGACGACCCCTCGGGAAGCGACTGCGGGAAAGGCGGATCCGGCGGAGACAGCCGAACGGACGGCGGCTCCGGGCGACGCAACCCCGAGCGAAGCGACCACAAGCACGACGACACCCGGCGATGCCACCGCAGGCAAGGCAGTCCCAGCAGAGGAAGCCGAACGCACAGCCATCCCAGCCGAAACGGCTCCCCGCAACACCGCCCCAGCCGACGCGGCCAGGGGCAAGACAGCCCCGGCCGAGGGTGCGGGCGAAACGGCCGCAAGCACACCGACCCCGGCGGAAGCGCCCGCCACCAAAACGGCAACTGCACGCCCGGCGACCTCAACAGAGTCACCCGCGAGCAAAACAGCGACCACTCCGTCCGAACCGAAGACCGGCCCCAAAAAGCTCCGCTCCCGCCACATCACCATGATCGCCCTCGGCGGCATCATCGGAGCCAGCCTCTTCGTCGGCTCCGGAAACGTAGTGCGCGCAGTCGGGCCGGCCGCCGTCATCTCCTACCTCATCGGCGGGCTCCTCGTTTTCCTCGCGATGCGGATGCTCGGCGAGATGGCCGCGGCGCGGCCGGCGATCGGGTCGTTCATGGAGTACGCCCGGGTGGGGCTCGGCGAGTGGGCGGGGTATCTCGTCGGCTGGCTGTACTGGTACTACTGGATCGGCGTGATCGCGTTCGAGGCGGTCGTCGGCGGGTCGGTGCTCGGCGGGTGGTTCCCGGACGTGCCGCAGTGGGTGTTCTCCGTCGTGCTGCTGCTGTTCTTCACCACGACGAACCTGGTGTCCGCGCGGTCGTTCGGCGAGGTCGAGTACTGGCTGGCGAGCATCAAGGTCGCCGCGATCGTCGTGTTCCTCGCGGTCGGCACGCTGTTCGCGTTCGGGCTCTGGCCGAAGGCGAGCTTCTCGATCCCGAACCTCTGGCAGCACGGCGGCTTCGCGCCGAACGACTGGTGGCCGATCCTCAGCGGCGTCGCGATCGTGATTTTCTCCTACTTCGGCACCGAGATCGCGGTGATGGCCGCGGCCGAGTCCGAGGATCCGGCCAAGGGCGTCCGGCAGGCGGTCAGCACGGTGATCTGGCGGATCCTGCTGTTCTTCGTCGGCGGGGTGCTGCTGATCGTCACCATCGTCCCCTGGAACCAGCTGCCGAATCCCAAACAGGAGGGGCCGTTCGCGCACGCCTTCACGCTGTTCGGGCTTCCCGGCGCCGGCCTGGTGATGAACGCGGTCGTGCTCACCGCCGCGTGTTCGGTGCTCAACTCCGGGCTCTATTCCGCCGGACGGATGTTCTCCGCGCTCGCCGAGAAGCGGCTCGCGCCGCGCGTGGTGGCGAAGAAGAGCAAGGCGGGCGTGCCGGTCATCGCGGTGGTGGCCTGCACGATCGGCGGGTACATCGCGGTCTTCGTCAACTTCGTCGCGCCGGACTCCGGCATCTTCGACTTCATCATGAACTCCGCGGGCCTGGTCGCGCTGTTCGTGTACTCGTTCATCGCCTTCACCCAGATGCGGATGCGGCACAAGATGACGCCCGAGGAACGCGCCGGGCTGAAGCTCAAGATGTGGCTGCACCCGTGGCTCGGCATCCTGACCGTCCTCGGCGTCGTGGCGATCATCGTCGTCATGCTGCTGACCGACGATTCCGCCCGCACCCAGGTGTGGACCAGCATCGTGTCGCTGGCCGTGATCGCGGCGTTCTGGCCGCTGGTGCGCCGGGGATTGCGGAAGTCCGCCGCGAAGGAGGGCTGAAGGAGCGGCCGGAGGGCAGTCCGGGAAAGCGCGCTTTAAGCTGTCGCCGTGGCTGCTCCGCAGGTGATCGCCGGGCGTTACCGGCTCGAGGAACGCCTCGGAGCCGGCGGGATGGGTGTCGTCTGGCGGGCCAGCGACCTCGAACTGCGGCGGACGGTCGCGCTCAAACGGTCGCTCGACGGCGACGAGCCGCAGATCCGCCGCGAAGCCCGGCTCGGCGCGGCCCTGCAGCACCCGAACATCGTCGCGGTCTACGACTCCGTTTCCGACGGCGCCGACCGGTGGCTCGTCATGGAGTACCTCCCGGCGCGCAGCCTGGCCGAGATCGTGCGCGCCGACGGCGTCCTGACCCCCGAGCGAGCCGCCGCGGTCGGGGTGCAGATCGCGTCCGCGCTCGCCGCGATGCACGCACGCGGCATGGTGCACCGCGACCTCGCCCCGGGCAACGTCCTGGTCGCCGACGACGGCACCGCCAAGCTCGCCGACCTCGGCATTTCCCGCGGTCACGAGGTCACGCTCACCGACAGCGCCCGCGTCGGCGGCACCGCCGGGTACCTCGCCCCGGAGGTCGCGAACGGCGAGGCGGCCACCGCCGCGTCGGATATCTTCTCGCTCGGGGCGACGCTGTTCGCCGCCGTCGAGGGCGGTTCTCCTTGGGGCAGCGGGGAAAACGGCCCGTTCGCGCAGCTGCGCCGAGCGGCGGAAGGGACGCCCGAATCGCCGCGCAACGCTCGCGAGCGCGGGCCCGCGTTGCAGGCGATGCTCAGCCGTCAACCGGAAAGACGCCCGACTGCGGTCGAGGTCGAGGGTTTCCTGCGCGGTTCGCCGATGCCGCACGGGAAGAAATCCAACCGACCAGTGCTCATCGGCGCGGCGCTGGGCGCGATTGTCCTTCTGGCCGCCGGGTTTCTCGTCTTCGCCCGCGACGACGCACCGCCCGCGAACGCGACCGCCGCACCGCCGTCGCCGGACCTCGTCGGCGACCCGCACACCGCCGACCCCTGTTCGCTGCTGTCGGTGAATTCCCTGGGCCAGTACGGAAAAGTCTTCCTCGAACCGAATCTCGGCACGTTCGCCCGCTGCGATCTGAACACGAGCCTGCCCAGCGGCGGCGGCACGATCGTGACCAGCCTCGAACTGTCCGAGCCGGAGGAGTACCCGCAGGTGCCGCCGGTCCGGGGCAAGCTCGGCGAGATCCAGCGGCCGAATCCCGACTCCGGGAAGTGCCGCCGTTCCTTCACCCTGCCCGATCTCAGTGTCGTCACGGTGAGTTCGGTCCGCTCCGACGGCACCGCCGCGCCGCAGCTGTGCGCGATGTCGGACGCGGTCGTCGGCGACGCCTACGCGCGAGTGGCCCGCGGCCCGATCACCCGTCGTGCCCAGCCGTTCCCACCGGATTCGCTGGCCCGGACGGACGCCTGCACGCTGGTCGACGACGCCACGCTCCGCCGGACCGTCGGGCCGGGCTACCCGGTCGACCGGCATTTCGCGGATTGGGCCTGTTCGTGGGGGCACGACGCGAAGTCGGTCGACCTCTACTACGACCGGCAGTGGCCGCTCGCCGAGGACCCGCCGGACGGCCAGACCCGCACTGCCGTCGGCGGCCGCCTCGCGTACGTCGATCCGCACGAGAAGGCTGGCGACACGTGCGACGTCACCGTCGTCTACCGCACGTACTCGCCGACACTCCCGTCCCTCGAAGGAACACCGGAACGGCGCGACGAGGTCGTGCTGGTCGAGGTCACCGACGAAGCGAACAAAGGCAACCTGACCGCCATCTGCGACACCGCGAAATCAGTCGCGGGAGTCGTCGCGGCCCGGCTCCCCCAGTCCTAGCCCACCGGGCACTGCAACGACCTCCGCCAGATCGGGAAGTCGAAATAGGTGTCCGGGAACGTCTCCGGCTGGAACGTGTAGTGCCACCATTCCTCGGGCAGGTTCTTGAACCCGGCCCGCTCCAGCCCGTGCAGCAGGAGCATCCGGTTCGCCTTCTGCTTCCCGACGATCCGCGGGTCGAGCGTGTGCGCGAGGGTGTCGAAGCAGTCGAAGCCGGTGCCCATGTCGATGGAGTTGTCCGGGAACCGCTCGGCTTTCGGGCCGTAGCAAGGCTTCAGCGGTTCGCCGGGGTGGTACGGCCGCGTCGGGAACGCCGGGAGGCGAACGAGCGTCAGGTCGACCGTGCTTCCCCGGCTGTGGCCGGATTTCGCCGCGATGTAGCCGTCCTCGAAGAGCCGGTCCTTCTCCACGCGCGGGTAGAACTCGGCTTTCATCCGCAGGTCGGACAGGTCCTCGGCCCAGCGCACGAAGTTGTCGACCGCGCGCTGCGGGCGGTAGCAGTCGTAGACCTTCAGCGTGTAGCCCTGGCGCACGAACGACAGCTGCGCCCTGTGCAGCGCGACGGCGGCGTCGCGGGTCAGGATGCACATCGGCTGCCGATAGCCGTCGACTGGCGCGCCGGTGAAGTTGTGCGGCGTGATGTAGCGGATTTCCTGCACGATGGTCGGATCGACGTCGCGCAGGGCGACGAATTCGGGCGGTGCCTTCGGCTCCGGTGCGGCCGGCGCCGGCGGGGCGGCGACGAGACAGGTCAGCAGACTCATCGCGGCGACCGCCAGGCCGCGCATCATCTTTCCGCGCATAGCCCGCTTGCTTACCACAATCTCACGCGCTGGTGTAGGCGTCGTACACCTGCCGATGCGCGGCCAGCGCGGTCTTCATCATCCGCGGCACGTCGGCGATCACGTTGCCGTGCGCGGGCGCGATGAAATCCGCCGGGTGGGCGGCCAGGAACTCGCCGATCCGGCCGAACGTGTCGGTGACGTCGACATATCGCGTCCAGTACAGCGCGCGGCCGGTGCCGTAGGCCGCCTGGTCGACGGTCGGCGCGGCGGGCATTTCGGTGGACAGCAAACGGCATTCGCCTGGGCGGTGGCCGGGTTCGTCGTCGCCCAGCGAAGGCAGCGTCGGGACGTCGTGGACGAACGAGAAGCCGTCCGAGACGTACAGGACGCGATCGCCCGGATCGTAGGCCCAGACGGTGTTCGGCAGGTCCTGGATGTATGCCTCGGCCAGTTCCAGCTGCCGGTCGCCGAGGTCCAGTCGGTCGCCGGGGGCGAGCGGGCGCAGGCGGTGGGAGTACTCCGGGTAGTGCAGGTGGTAGTCGCGCACGTCGCCGACGACCTCGGCGCCGGGGTAGCGCGCGAGGAGCGCCGGGAGGTTGCCCGCGTGCGGGAGTTCGGGGTGGGTGGGCAGGAGGTAGTCGAGGGGACGACCGGCCAGGGCCTCGTCCAGTTGAGCCTCGACGAGCGGCCAGTGGCGCGGGTCGCCGGTGTCGATCAGGACAGTGCGCGTCGAACCGGAAACGAGGTAGGCGGAGACGTGGTAGTGGACCGGGCCGTCGCTGGCCATCGCTTGCATGCAGCCGCCCAGCCACTGTGTGGCGGCGGCGATCCGGCGAGCGGTCATCGGTCGATCTCCTTCAGCACAGCCTCGACGTGCGCGGCGACGGTTTCCTTGCCCAGCAACGGGAAACCGTGGCCCGGCGCGATGGTCTCCACGGGATCGGCGGCGAAGACGGCGCGAAGGTCTTCCGACACTGGCGCGGAGTCAGCGTGGTCCAGCCAGGAAAACTTGACTCTCAGCTGCGCTGCGACGGCCGCTGGGTCCGGTGCCTCGTCGGCTTCGGTTCTGTTGTGGCAGAAGGCATCGGAGGTGAAGAGGGTCTGGCTCACCGGGTCGTACGGCCACAGCGTCGGCAGCAAGCGCAGGCGCGGCGCGTGGATCCGCAGCGGGACCCCGGGAATCGGTTCCAGCTCCAGCGGACGGCCTTCTTCGACGGTGATCCGCTCGCGGGCCGCGTCCACGACCGGCACGGTGATGCCGCCGGTGTAGTGCACGGCGGTCACCGGGAACGCGGCCTCGATCTCCGGGAGGTTGAGGCAACAGTCCATTTCGGTCCGGGTCAGCACCACCGCCAGCGGGGTGTTCGCGGGCAGCACTTCGCGCAGCTGCGCGACAATCCTCGCCGCGTGCGCGCGGACGCCGGTGTCGATCAGCACCGCGCCCGCCGCCGAGCGGACGAGGTAGCAGTTCAGCGGCTGCGTCCCGCGGACGCCGGCGGGAGCCCAGCTCACCCGGCCGTCCAGCGGAATCGAGCCGCCCAGCCGGAAGACCCGGCCCTCTCGCAGTGCGGTCATGTCCTTCAGTTTGTTGAAGTAACATCACTATGTCAACGTCTTGTCCGGTTCCAGTCGCAACATACTGAAGAGCTTTTGATAAGATGACGCCGTTCGCACGATCCGCCCCGCGGGCGGACCGGCTCCCGGAGGAGAAGCAAAGATGGGATCCGCCCAATCCGAACCGCCCGCCGCGGAGGACAACCGCGACTACTGGGTGAACCACCTCGGCGCGACGCTCAGGGCGCGCCGCAGCGGCCGGTTCACCGTCGAGGAGCTGTCCGCGCGCTCGGGCGTCAGCGCGGGCCTGATCAGCCAGATCGAGCGCGGCATCGGCAATCCGTCGTTCGCCACGCTGCTGCGGCTGGCCAACGCGCTCGAGGTGCCGATGGCCGACATGTTCCTCGGCCAGCAGTCGCACGAGACGAAGGTGCTCGTGCGCCGCGAGGAGCGGCTGCGGATGGAACTGCCCGGCGACGGCATCGTGCAGGAGATGCTCGTCCCCAACACCGACCGCAAGCTCGGCGTGCTGGAAATGACCATCCCGTCCGGGTTCCGCGGCGAGGACGTGCCGCATTCGCACCCCGGCGAGGAGGTCGTGGTGGTGCTGTCCGGAACGCTCCGCGCCACGATCGGCGGGCAGGCGTTCGTGCTCAACGAGGGCGACACGATGAGCTACGACTCCTCGACTCCGCACTGGTGGAGCAACGAACACGAGGAGCCCGCGGTCATCCTGGCGATCTCCACTCCCCCGTCGCTCGGCCGCGTGCACTGATGCGACCGGGCGAAACGCGGCTCGGCCTGATCGTGCCGTCGTCGAACACGAACGCCGAACCGCTCACCGCCGCGATGCTGGCCGGCACCCGGGCGACGGCGTTCGCTTCCCGCTTCCCGCTGCCCGCGGACCTGGCCGCGGCGATCGACGCTTCCCTGGTCGGCCCCGCCGCGGATCTCCTTGCGGAGGCGGGGATTTCGGCGATCGCGTTCCACGGGACTTCCGGTTCGTGGCTCGGACTGGAGCACGACCGGGCGCTGGCCGCCGGTCTGGCGGAACGGACCGGGGCGGCGGCTACGACGGCCTCGCTGGCGCTGGTGGCGGCGGTGGAAGCGTTGGGGGCCAAGAAGGTCGGGCTGGTTTTTCCCGGTCCTTCGTCCATTGCGGACACTATCGCTGCGGAGTACGGCGCGGCCGGGATCGAGGTCGTTTCACGGTCGGTGCCGTCGAGGCCGATGACGAATCCGGAGATTTCCGGGCTGCCGTTCTCGGAGATTTCGACGCTGGTCTCGGCGGCGGCTTCCGCTGCTGCCGACGCGATCGTGTGCGTCGGGACGAATCTTCGGGCGGCGTATTTGGTGCCGGAGCTGGAATCCCGGCTGGGAGTTCCGGTGGTGGACAGCGCGGCGGCTACCGTGTGGCAGCTGCTCGCTCTCGCTGGCGGTTCGGAGCAGCTTCAGGGCTGGGGACAGTTGTTCGATTCCCGCCAGTAGCGGGCGATCTCATCCCGCCGCGCCACCCACACGTCCCGCTCTCCCGCGTAGCGCAGGAACGTCCGTAGCGCGTTCACATACCCGGGACGGCCGATCAATCGCGGATGCAGCCCCACGCTCAGCACCGTCGCGCCGGGGCGAGGGTCGTCCAGCAGCATCGCGAGCGAGTCGCACAGGTACGCGCCGAACGCGCGGCCGGTCCGGAATTGACTCAGCAGGCCCGAATCGTTCGTGTCCCCGGCGTACGGAACGACCGGCAGCCCACCGTCCACATAGGGCAGATCGTCGCAGAAGCTGTTGGAGTCGTAGGAATATCCCTCCGCGGCGGCAGCAGCGCGAGTCCAGGGCGAGATGCCGTCCCGCGAGTACCAGCAGGCTGGGCGTTCTCCGGTCAGCTCCTGCAGAAGGGCCGTCGAGGACTGGATCTTGGCGAGTTCCTCCGACGGCGAGAGGTCGGTGTGCGTGTCCCACCGCAGGCCGTGGTTGGCGATCTCGTGGCCGTCCGCCACCAGCGCGGCCGCGATCGGCGGAGTGAGGGCGTGGGCGCAGCAGAACGCGGTCACCGGAGCCTCGAACTCCCGCAAAGCCCGCAGCACCCGCCAGAAGCCCGCTCGCGCACCGTAGTCGAAGGCTGACTCCAGGGTCAGGTTCCGCTGCCCGGGCACGACCCGGTGCCGCTCCCAGTGCGCGCCAAGGTCGTCCACGACGTCGCCGCGGGCGGTTCGCCGTTCTGCGCCGTCCTCGATGTTGAGCACAATGGACACGGCGACCTTCCGCCCGCCCGGCCACGTGCCCGCGGGCGGCTCCGCCCCGTGCCCGATGAAGTCGCGTTCGCTCACAGGGACATATTGAATACTCTTCTATTTGTTGAAGCAAGCTCGTAGACTCGTCCGGCATGCGGACCGTCATCACCGGGGGAACAGTCATCGCGGGGCCGGACGTGCTCCGAGCCGCCGTCACGCTCGACGGCGGGCGGATCCGGGACATCGACCCGCGACCGCCCGAAGACGCCGACGTCCGGCTCGACGCCGCCGGATGCGTTGTCCTGCCTGGTTTGATCAACTGCCACACGCACGGCGTCACGCCCGGCCCGCTCTTCCCGAGCGGCGCTGAGGCGCTGCCCGAGAACGGCTGGCTCGGCAACCTCGACCGGCATCTGCTCGCCGGAACCACGACCGTCCTCAATCTGTGCGGACTGGCCACAATGGACGAAGTACGCACGGCGGACCGGGCGCACGCGGTGAAAGTCAAAGGCGCGACGACGCACACGCCGTCCGCCATCGCTGCCGCGCAGGCCGCCGATGGCGCGGGGCTGACCGAGGCGCACCTGACGACGTCGGCCGAGAAGCAGCTCGCGGACGGCGCGATCGCGATCGGCGAGCTCGGCGGCGGGCAGACGATGGGCGGCGGCGGTCAGGACCTGCAGTACATCCCGGCCGCGATCCACCGCGAGACCGGCGTGACTATCTCCGCTGAGCAGGCGCGGACGCTGAAGGAAGCCGTCCTCGGGCCCCACCTCGACAGCGCGCTGGACGAACCTGCGTTGAAGGCGGCGCTTACGGCGGCGGGTCTGGCGGGGTTCAGCGGGCAGGCGGCAGCGAAGCTGGTCCGCGAGTCCGTACTGCCGTCTTTCCACGCCGCGCTCGATGGGCTTCGGGAAGGCGTCGAGGCGGCGGCGAAGTACGGCGTGCCCGCGCTCGTGCACAGCGCGGCAGCCAGTGGAAAGCCACTCGTCGAACTCGCGCGGAAACAGCTCCGCGCGAGCGTGATCGCCACGCACAGCAACCATCCGTCCTACTCCCCCGACGAAGCCGTCGAGACCGCGTTAGTGCTGCAGTCCGCGGGCTGGTTGCTCGAATGCTGCACGTTCGACCTGCTGCACCGGCAGCACACGGTGCGCACCCGCGAGCACTGGGACCGGATGTTCGCCGAGACCGCGGTGGACCTCCTCGCCACCGACTACGGGTACCTCGGGCAGCACGATCCGCTGCTGGCCGGTGTCGCGGACCTGGTCGCCAGCGGCCACCGCAGCCTGCCCGACGCGGTAGCGCTGGCGAGTGCGAACGTCGCCGACGCCATCCCCGGTCTCGCCCCGAATTCCGGGCGGTTACAACCGGGAATGGCCGCGGACGTGGTGGTCGCCAGCGAGGATCTGCGCGAGGTGCGGCACGTGTTCGTCGACGGCATCCAGGTCGTCCGCGACGGACAGCTCACCCTGGCGGCCCGCCGATGAACGACGCCGAACTCGCCGCCGTCGCCCAGCTCGTCGGAGAGGACGTACTAGCGGAGGATCGCGCCGCATTGGAAGCCGCGCACGCCAACCTGGCCGAAGCGATCGAGCAGCTGCGCGCGGTCTCCGGCGAACACCCCAGCGACTTCGACGTCAGGTGGACCCAGTGAAGTGGCAGTACGGGATCGAAGAAGCCGCGAGACGCATCGCTGCCCGCGAGCTGAGCGTGGTCGAGTATGTCAGCAGTGTGCTCGACCGCCTCGCCGAAACCGAACCTGAGGTATCAGCTTGGGCGTATGTGGATCGAGAAGGCGCGTTGAGAGCCGCCCAGCAGGCGGACGTCGAGATATCAGCGGGACATCACCGAGGGCCGCTACACGGCATACCGTTCGGGGTCAAAGATGTCATCGACACCGCGGGCCTGCCGACCGAAGGCGGCTCGAAGGCGTATGCCGGGCGTGTCCCGGATCGCGACGCGGCGACCGTCCGCACGCTGCGCGAGAACGGCGCGATCCTGCTCGGCAAGACTGTCACGCACGAAATCGCTTACGGGCAAAACTTTCCGCCCACCCGCAACCCGTGGGATCCGAGCCGCTACCAAGGCGGGTCGAGCGCCGGTTCCGGAGTCGCGGTCGCGGTCGGGTCGGCACCGGGATGTCTCGGTACCGATACCTCCGGCTCGGTGCGCAACCCCGCCTCGGTGAACAGCCTCGTCGGGATGCGGCCGACGACCGGGCTGATCGACGGCGCCGGGGTCATGAACCTCAGCGAGCAGCTCGACCAGGTCGGCCCGATCGCACGCACGACTGTTGATTGCGCCCTTCTGTTGCAGGGCATGGTGAAAAGCCGCGCCGGCCTCGGCCCGGAAGACATCGCGGCAGCGGTGCGCAGGCCGTTGACCCGGCCTCGCGTCGGCGTCGACTTCGCCGCCTGGCACGACTGGGGCGTTTCCACCGAAGTGCAGGCGACGATCAAGGAAGCAGTGAACGTACTGGCTTCCACCGGCGTCGAAATCGTCGACGTCAGCCTGCCGGAATTGAGCCTCGCCCTGCCGGTCGCGCTCGTTTTGTGTTTGGCGGACGCGTTGCGCCTGCACGGTCCGGCACTTTCCGACCGGCCGGAAGACTTCGAACCCGGCACCCGCGTCATGCTCGAACTCGGTTGTGCCGTAACCGAAGAACACCTGACACTGGCCCGCCGTGCGCGAGCCCATCTCCGAGACCGCGTCCGCGCCGCCTTCCTGGACGCCGATCTCACCGCGCTCGTCTCCCCCACGCTGTCCGGAATTCCCCCGCGACTGAGCGACCTTTCGACCGATTTGACCCGTGAAAGCGACGAAGCCGATCTGTCGAGCGCACTTCTGCTGCTGGCCCCCGCCAACGTCTGCGGCCTGCCCGCGTTGAGCGTGCCCGGCGGGTTCGTCAACGGGCTCCCGGTCGGCCTGCACCTGCTCGGCCGCCCGTTCGAGGATCTGGCGCTTTTGCGTTTGGCGCAGCACTATGAAACCGCCGTGGCCCGCCCCGCGCAGGCCACGCTCCGAAGTGGACGGTGAACCCCTCGTGACCTCGCTTCCGCCCTGGACAGGGCCTTCTTCACTATGTAACAGTGACCCAATGCATAGTGAAGGTCCGGCATGACCGCGGCGGCCGTCGGCACCGGCCGGGTCCGGTCCGCGCGACGGCGGTCCGGACGCCGGTTCCGCAACGCGGGCGTGCTCGCCGCGCTCGCCTTCCTCGCCGGCCTGTGGGTCGTCGCGGCGTTCGTGCCGCTCCCCCGCAGCGCCACGGTGCCGGACGTGTCGGCGATCGCCGCCGCCCCGAGCGCGACGCATCCGTTCGGCGTCGACATCAGCGGGTTCGACGTCTTCTCCCGCACCATCACCGCCGCCGCGAGCGATCTGCCGATCGCGGTGTTCGGGTCCCTGCTGTCGCTCGCGATCGGCGTCCCGATCGGACTGTTCACCACGACCGGCCGGATCGGCGAGGCGTGCATGCGCGTGGTCGACGCGTTTTCCGCGCTGCCGGTCATCGTCCTCGCCGTGGTCGCCATCCAGCTGCTCGGCGGCGGACTGCTCGACGTCATCGGCGCGATCGCGGTCGTCAACATCCCGCGCTTCGCCCGGCTGACCCGCGCCGAGGCGGTGGCGCTGCGGCAGGCCCGGTTCGTGGAAGCGGCGGTGGCGATCGGCTGTTCCCCGCTGCGGGTCGCGTTCAACCACGTGTTCCGCAACGCGTACGGCGTCGTGCTGGTACAGGCGATTTTGGCCGCTGCCAACGCGATCGGCGTGATCGCGGCGCTGAACTTCCTCGGCGTCGGCGTGCACCCGCCGCAGCCGACGTGGGGTTCGATGATCCACGACGGCGCGTCGATGCTGGTCGAAGGACAATGGTGGGCCGCGATTTTCCCGACGGTCGCGATCTTCCTCGTCGTCTCGTCCCTGACCGTCATCGCCGACTGGTTCGAGAACCGCGTCGAAGGAGGGGCGAAAGCATGAGCGAATTGCTGTCAGTCCAGGGCCTGGAAGTCGAGTTCCCGGTTCCCGGCGGCGCGTTCCGCGTGCTCGACGACGTGTCGTTCTCCGTGCGGGACAACGAGATCGTCGGCGTGGTCGGCGAATCCGGGTCCGGCAAGTCCACTACCGTCCGGTCGGTGATCCAGCTGCACAAACCCGCGCGGATCACTGGCGGAAGCGTCGTGTTCAACGGCCGCGAACTGCATCAGGCAGCACCGAAAGAACTGCGTCGGATCCGCGGTCGCGAGATCGGTTTCGTGGCGCAAAGCCCCTTCGACGCCTTGAATCCCGTGCTGCGGATCGGCAAGCAGTTCGAGAACGTCATCCGGGCGCACGAACGCGCGAGCCGCAGTGAAATCCGCACCCGTGCGCTCGAATTGCTCGCCTCCACCGGAATTCCCGATCCGGCGCGGACTCTCGACGGTTTCCCGCACGAACTCAGCGGCGGCATGGCGCAGCGCACCGTGATCGCGCTGGCGCTCAGCCTCGGCCCGCGACTGCTCATCGCCGACGAGCCGACGACCGCGCTCGACCTGACCGTGCAGCGGCAGGTGCTCGACCTGATCCGCGGCCTGGTCCGGGAAAGCCAGCGGTCGATGCTGCTGGTGACGCACGATCTCGGCGTCGTGGCCAATTACTGCGACCGCGTCGTGGTGATGTACTCCGGGCGGGTCGTGGAAGTCGGCGACGTCGCGACGGTGTTCGGCGATCCGCGCCACCCCTACACCCGCACGCTGCTCGACGCGGCGACCACCGACATCCGCACCGCCGCCCCGAAATCCGCCCCGGCGAAGCGGGAAACCGCGCCGGGCTGCAACTTCGCCCACCGCTGCCCGCGCGCCGACGGCGTGTGCGCCGAGGAACGTCCCCCGCTCACCGTGACGGACCCGGGCCACGGCTTCGGGTGCCACCACCCGCTTTCGATCGAGGTGACCACCAGTGCCGGTACTAGTCGCTGAAGACCTGCGGCGCACGTTCCCCGGCCCCGGCGGCAGCCAGGTCTGCGCCGTCGACGGAGTCGACTTGGCCGTCGCCGAGGGCGAAACCCTCGGGCTGATCGGCGAAAGCGGGTCCGGGAAGTCCACTTTGGGCAGGCTGCTCGTGCGCCTGCTCGACGCCGACCGCGGCACCGTCACGCTCGACGGCCGCGAACTGACCAGCCTGCGCGGTGCCGAGCTGCGCCGCAGCCGCCGCGACTTCCAGATCGTGTTCCAGGAGCCGTTCGCCTCGCTCAACCCGCGGTTGAAGGTCGGCGCGATCGTCGAAGAACCATTGCTGGTCAACGGAAAGTCCGGCACCAAGGCCGAACGGCGGCAACGCGTCCTGGACACTCTCGCCGACGTCGGCCTGTCCGAGGAGCACTACGACCGCCGCCCGGCCGACCTCAGCGGCGGCCAGCAGCAACGCGTCGGCATCGCCCGCGCGCTCGTCACCGGGCCGCGGTTCGTGGTGCTGGACGAGCCGACGTCCTCTTTGGACCTCACCGTCCGCGCCGAGGTACTGCAACTGCTCGCCCGGTTGCAACACGACCGCGGATTGACCTTTCTGTTCATCTCCCACGACATCCACACCGTCCGGCGGCTGTGCTCGCGGACCGCGGTGATGTATCTCGGCCGGATCGTGGAAATCGGCCCCACCGAGTCCGTGCTCGCGCACCCGCAGCATCCCTACACCAAGGCGTTGCTGTCCGCGGCGCTGCCGGTCGACCCGGGACACCGGCTGCCGCACCTGCCGCTCGCCGGAGACCCGCCGAAGCCGACCGAACACCGCGTCGGCTGCGCTCTCGTCGGCCGCTGTCCTATTGCGACCGACGAATGCGCGACCACCGAAGTTCCGCTGCGTCCGGTCGCCGCCGCGCACGAGGTGGCTTGCCTGCACGCGGGCCAAGATCTCGGCATTGAAGCAAAGGAAGCGCACGCATGATCGTATTCGTGCTCCGCCGGCTGGCGGCCGGTGTCGGAATGCTCGTCCTGCTGATCGCGCTGAGCTTCGGCCTCGTGTCGATGATCCCCGGCGACCCCGCCGTCACCATGCTCGGCGACGCGGCCACGCCCGATCAGATCGCGCACGTCCACCAGCAACTCGGCCTCGACAAACCGCTGCCGGTGCGCTTCTGGGACTACCTGGTCCAGGTGCTGCACGGCGACCTCGGCACGTCGTACTTCACCGGCGCGCCGATCACCCACGAACTGCTCACCCGGCTGCCGAACACCCTGGTGATCCTGGTGCCCGGCCTGCTGCTGGCGGTCGTCCTCGGCACCGCGATGGGCACCGCCGCCGCGTACCTGCGCGGCCGCCCCGCGGACCGCGGGCTGAGCTGGGCGTCGTCGCTGATCCTCGCGGTGCCGGAATTCGCGCTCGGGCTCGTGCTGGTCTACGTCTTCTACCAGCTCCTGCACCTGGCCCCCGCCCCGCTAGGCATGGTCGACCCAACCGCGCCGGTCCCGCCGGTCCAAACCGGTTCGGTGACACTGGACGCCCTGCTGTCCGGCTCGTGGCCGACGCTCGGCTCGATCTTCTCTCACGCGGCGCTGCCGATCCTGACGCTCGGGATCTTCTTCGCGGCTTACTTCGCGAAGACTGTGCGCACTGGGTTGAGCCAATCGCTGCGGAGCGCACAGGTGGAGTTTGCGCGGGCGTGCGGGTTGAGCGAGTTCCGCGTGTACCGCTACGCGATGGCGGATATCAGGCGGTCGCTGTTGACATATCTGGTGATCCTGTTCGGTGCTTCACTAAGCGGGGCTGCGATCTTGGAAAGCGTGTTCGCGTGGCCCGGGATCGGCGGATGGTCGCTGGACGGCGTGCTGAAGGGCGACATCCCGGTGATCCAGGGGTTTGTGCTGGTGCTCGGGACGGCGACGCTGGGCGCGTACTTGATCCTCGACATCGTGACGATGCTGATGGATCCCCGGGTGCGCAGCAAAGCCCGCACCCGGGGCAAAGCCCTCAAACCAGCCGCAGCCTGATCAGTAATCCCACACCGTAGGCACGAACCGGAACGCGTTCCCCGCCACCGCCACATGGCAGACCGACGGGAACGGCAGATGCGTGGCCACCAGCTGCTCGCCACTCGCCGCGAGTTCCTTCAACAGCTGAATCCGCACCCGCGCCGACTCCTCGGGATCGTGCTCGAACCCGTTGTACCAATCAGGATTGTCGAACCCAGGCTGGAACACCGCATCACCAGCGAAGGTCAGCCGATCCCCGCCGGACTCCAGCCGGACGATGCTGTGGCCGGGAGTGTGCCCGCCGGTACGGCAGATCCGCACTCCCGGCGCCACCTCGTGTTCCGTCTCGAATGGACGCAACTGGCCGCGGTACACGTCCAAGAACCGGGTGGCCGTCGTGCGCAGCACCTCCGGGATCGGTTCCGGCATCACGGTCCGCGAGAAATCGGGAGCCTGCCAGAACTCGGCCTCCGCCGACGCCAGATGGACCTGCACGTCCTCGCGCAGACGACCACGAAGACCCTCGACGAGCAAGCCGCCGATGTGGTCCATGTGCAAGTGAGTGAGCACGACGTCGGTCACCGAAGACGGGTCGATCCCGGCCGCGACGAGGCGCATCGCCAGTTGGCCGGCGCGCGGGAAGCCGGGGAATTCGGTGCCCAGTCCGGAATCGATCAGCACTGTCCGGCCGCCGCTGCGGACCACGGCGACG
Source organism: Amycolatopsis sp. NPDC003676 (assembly GCF_053587275.1). Taxonomy (NCBI): domain Bacteria; kingdom Bacillati; phylum Actinomycetota; class Actinomycetes; order Pseudonocardiales; family Pseudonocardiaceae; genus Amycolatopsis; species Amycolatopsis sp. NPDC003676. The sequence continues at coordinate 37,234 of NZ_JBSFNS010000022.1, read as the reverse complement.
TTCAGCGGCCAGTCGATCATCTCCGGCGGCAGGAACATTTCGCGCAGCCACGCCGCCAGATCGGCCCGGTCGGCGTTGGTGGCCAGCGTTTCGGCGGTGATCGGCAGCACGCCGTCGCTGATCACCAGCACGTCGATGTCGCCGACCTTCAGCGCGTACCGCGAAGGGACCGCCTCGTCGAGACGGACGGAAGGGGCCAAGCTCATGGATTCTCCTCGGGGAGTAGGCCAGGTCGTCGGCTAAGACCGGACAAGCCCCGAGTTTGTGACAAGCCCACGAGAAAAAGACGCGACCCGGGCCGCGCCTTTCTCAAGAGCAGGGTCAGCAGGCCGGACGGCTCGCCACGTCCGACGACAGCGACTGCTTCAGCAACCGCCCGCCCGGAGACGGGGACCGCAGCGCACCGTCCTCGACCAGGATCTGCCCGCGCAGCACAGTCAGCCGGTTCCGCGCCGCCGCCTCGTAGCCATCCCACGGCGTGTAGTCCGCTTCGTCGAGCCGGGCGGAACAAGCTCATTTCTCCTCGGGGATTAGGCCTGGCCGTCGAGCCCCGAGTTTGTGACAAGCCCACGAGAAAAAGGCGCGACCCGGGCCGCGCCTTTCTCCGGAGCAGGGTCAGCAGGCCGGACGGCTCGCCACGTCCGACGACAGCGACTGCTTCAGCAACCGCCCGCCCGGAGACGGGGAGCGCAGCGCGCCGTCCTCGACCAGGATCTGCCCGCGCAGCACAGTCAGCCGGTTCCGGGCCGCCGCCTCGTAGCCATCCCACGGCGTGTAATCCGCTTCGTGCAGGTCAGCCGCGGTGATCTTCCACTCCAGACCCGTTTCCATCAGCGCGAGATCCGCGTCGCTGCCGACCGCGATCGCGCCCTTGTGCGGGTACAGGCCCATGATCTTCGCCGCGTTGGCCGACGTGAAGTCCACGAACCGGTTCAGCGGAAGTCCCCGCCGCACCACGGCTTCGGTGTACGCGACCGCCATCCGGACCTCCACGCCGGCATGGCCGCCGGTGGCGTCGAGGATCGTCTGCCCGCGCGTCTTCACGTCCAGGTCGGTGCACACGCCGTCGGTCGCCAGCGTGCTGAGCGTGCCCGCGACCAGCGAGTGCCACATCGCGTCCCGGTCCGCGGCGGACTTCAGCGACGGATAGGTGTGGTAGATGACGCCGTTCTCACGCTTGTAGTCCTCGGCGGTGTAATACGCGTAGTGCGGCAAAACTTCGCCGTACACCGGCTGTTCCCGCCCGCGCGCCTCACGGATCGCCTCGATGCCTTCGGCCGCGCTGACGTGCATCAGGTAGATCGGCGCACCGACATGCCGAGCGAGCGTAATGACGCGCTGGAACGAAAGCTGTTCGGACAGCGCGTTGTGCGCGTCCGGCATGTACGGCACCGCAGTCTTCTGCTCACGCTGCAGCCGCTTGTACGCGTACATGACGATGTCGTCGTCCTCGCCGTGCACGCACAGCATCGCGCCGGCCTCGGCGGTCTTCTCCATCAACGCCCAGATGTGCCCGACGTCTGTCTTCTGCTTCGGCCGCGTGGGCGTCGTGTTCGTCATCCAGACCTTGAAACTGCCGTGCCCGGCCGCGACGACCTCGGGCACCTGGTCGAGGACCTCGAACGGGATCTCCGGCTGGGCGAAGGTGCCGTGCAGCGCGTAGTCGGTGTACGAACTGCCGGACCATTCCTTGCCCTTGCGCTCGAACGACTGCCACAGCTCCTCCCCCGGCTTCCAGTGCGCGAAGTCGATGAGCGTGGTGGTGCCGCCGTGCACCGCGCCCTCGCTCACGCGGTCCGGACCGAAGCATTTGATGCCGGATTCCGCGGCGGTCGGCAGCACGGAGTTGGTGTGGACGTGCGGGTCGATGCCGCCGGGGACGACGAGCAGCCCGGCGGCGTCGATGGTCCGCGCCGCTTCCGGCGGTTCGCCGTGCCCCGACTGGGAAAGCCCGACGATGATTCCGTCAGCCACCGCGATGTCGACGTGTTCGACCCCGGCCGGGGTCACCACGGTGCCGTTGCGCACGATGAGATCGAGCATGGTTTCCTCCGCTACGGTTGGGCACGCGTCAGCCAGGACGCGTGCGGCGTGCCTGCGAAATGCGCGACGTCCACCGCCGCTTTGGCCGACAGCCGGGCGTTGACGAGCTGGCAGATGCCGACGTCCGCGGCGATGCTCAGGAACATCGCCGCGCGCTCGCGGGTCCAGCCGAACGCGTCGACGGTCAGCGCGAGCAGGTCGTCGAGCGCCGTCTGGACGGCCTCGGCCAGCGTGTCGCCGTCGCCGATGGTCAGCAGCCTGCCGTCCGCGCTGAGCACCAGCGGACGGTCGGAACCGGTCGGCCGCGCGTGGTGCCAGGACAGCGTGATCGCGCCTTCGACCTCGACGCCGGTCAGCGACGATTCGCCGTCGCCCTGGCAGGCGTGCAGATCGCCCGCGTACAGCGCGGCACCGTCGGTTTGCGCGGTCAGGAAGATCGACGCGCCCGCGGTGAGTTCCTTGCAGTCGAGGTTGCCGCCGTGGACGCCGACGGTGCTGCTGCCGGGGGCCTCACCGGGGACCCCGACGCCGATCTTGCCGACCATCGGACGCACCGGAATCCGGACGCCGTCGCCGAATTCGACGTAGCCGTCCTTGATCGGCACCGAATGCCCGGACGTCCCCAATCCGCTGACTGCTCCGCGCCCGGGCAGGGTCACCAGCGCGCCTCGGTCGGCGATGTCGATGCCGTGGAGATCGACGCGGATCCGGTCGCCCGCGCGGACTCCGGGAAGCCGAACGGGGCCGGTCAGCGGGATGGACAGGTCGGTGTAATCGCGCGACCGGTCGAAGCCGCCGTCGGTGTGGAGGCTGCGAGTTCCCAGGACGAACCGTTCGTGCTCCGGCACCTCGCATCGCGGCGGGATGTCCGCGCCGAACTCCTGCTCGACCCGTTCCGCACTGACGACCATCGTCATCCGTCTGCCCCCGCGGCAAGCCCGCCCAGCACGCTGAGCAGGCACTTCTCCCAATACACCGAGCACGCGTCCGCACCGCGTGCGAAGGCAGCGGCAACCCCGGCCGCGTCCGCCGCGGGCAGCCCGACCGGGACCCCGTGCTCGCGGAACACGCCGAGCGCCTCGTCGATCAGCTCAGGCAGCTGAGACACCAACTCCGGCCGGTTGACCTTCAAGTCGTCCGCCAGATCGGTCGGCCCGAACCACGCCGCGTCGACCAGCCCGGACTTGGCGAAGGCAGCCGCCTGTTCAACAGCGTCGACGGTCTCCACCAGTACCGCAATCCTTGGCGCACCGCTGAAATCCGTGCCGTACCTACTGGCCGGTGAAACCTGCCGAGATCGATTTCCCTCTGGCGAAAAGCGCGTCGCCCGACGAGCGGCTTCGACCTCCGCGAGTGTCCGCACCTGCGGCAACAGCAGCTCCGCCACGCCGGTGTTGGCATACGTGACGAGCGTCTGCGGTGACAGATCCGGCACCCGCACGGACACGTCGACGCCGCTGCCAGCGAGGGCCAGCACGACGTCCGCGCACCGATCGGCGGTAAGCGCGGTCTGCTCGGCATCGAGGACGACGAAGCCGAGTCCCGCCTGCGCGATCTGGCTGATCAGCAGGCGGTCCGGCGCCGCCGTCAGGACACCGACCCGTCGGGTCACCTGGCCACCGCGGCGGGCGCGTACACCGGCTGCGCCCAGCCGCGGTCGGCGGCGACGCGATTGCGGACCGCGCGCCGGTAGAGGTCCTGCAGCGCCCGGGTCAGCTCGCCGGGCTCGCCGTCGGCGACCGGGATCCGGTCGACCGAGCTGACCGGGCTCACCTCGGCCGCGCTGCCGCAGACGAACACCTCTTCGGCGGAGTACAACTCGGTGCGGTCGATCGGCCGTTCGGTGACGTCGATGCCCAGCTCGGTCCGCGCCAGCTGCAGCACCGAATCGCGCGTGATGCCTTCGAGGATGCTCTCGGTGACCGGCGGAGTGCAGAGCTTGCCGTCGCGGACCATGAAGACGTTGTAGCCCGCGCCTTCCGACACGTGACCGTCCACAGTGGGCAGAAGCGCGGCGTCGTATCCGTTGCGGCGCGCCTCAAGCAGCGCGAGCCGCCCGTTCTGGTAGTTCGCGATCGACTTGACCCGCGGCGGCATCGACCGGTCGGAAATCCTTGCCCAGCTGGAAATCTGGACGTTCAGGCCGGGCCGGTCGAAGTACCGGCCCATCGGGATCGCGGCCATGAACACCGTCGCGGGCCCGGTGTCGTCCGGTTTGCCGTCCGGCGAATCCACGAACACCTGCGCCCGCATGTGCAGGTCCTCGTGCAGGTCGTTGGCCCGGATCAGGCCGAGCAGCTGCTCCTCGAGCCGGTCGACGTCCTCGGGTCCGTCGATCCCGACGACCCGCATCGACGCGACCAGGCGGCGCATGTGGTCGGCCACGCGGAACGCGTACAGCTCGCCGGCCTCGTCGTCGAAGTACGCGCGGAAGCCCTCGAAGACGCCGACGCCGTACTTGGTCGAGGTCGAAAGGACGTGGAGCTGGGCGTCGGCGTAAGGCACGAGTTCGCCGTCGTGCAGCAGATAGGTGGGTTTGGCTCCCATGGGGATCGCCTCCTACTCGTCAGGGATGAAAGTCCAGTTCTCCGCGACGCTCATGCCGACGACCAGGTCGACGTCCTGGTCGGTGTCGTTGGTGAGACCGTGGACCACGGACTTCGGGATGTAGACGGCGTCGCCCGGCCGCGCGCGGAAGTTCTGGTCGCCGAGGTGGATCAGCGGTTCGCCGCCGACCACGACGTAGAACTCCGAGGCGTCCGGATGGTGGTGGCGCAGGTGGTGCTGCCCGGGCCGGATCCGGCCCCAGCTCACGTTCAGGTCGTCCGATCCGCTCAGCTGCGGGTTGATCAGCGGGCAGACCAGGCCCTCGTCGCGCTGCCCGCGCAACCCGGTCTTGTCGAGTTCGGTGAACCCCTGCTGCGCGACGCTGTGCACCAGGCGGCTGAGATCGAGCGTCACCGGGCACCCCGCGGCGCGTGGTCGATCCACCACTGCGCGATGTCCGCGCGGGTGGCGAACCAGACGCCCTCCTGCGCGAGCGCGTACTGCAGGAACCGCCGCAGCGCGATCGCGACGCCCGGCCGTCCGCCGATCCGGCAGTGCAGGCCGACCGACATCAGCTTCGGCACGGTGTTTCCCTCGTGCAGCAACATATCGAGACTGTCCGACAGCACCGCGACGAAGTCGTCTGCGGTACCGAGGCTGCCGGGACCCCAGAACCGCGCGTCGTTGGTGTCGCCCGCATAAGGAACGATCAGGTGTTCTGATTCGCCCGCAGGCACGAAATACGGCAGGTCGTCGCAATAGGCGTTGGAGTCGTAGCGGAATCCTTCCTCGACCAGGATCTCCCGCGTCTTTTCGGTGATGCCGTCGCGCAGGTAGAACCCGACCGGCCGGACGCCGGTGGTCTTCTCGACTGACTCGCGGGCGCGGCGGATCTCCTCGCGCTCGTCCTCCTCGGGCATCCCGACCGTGCCCTGCCAGCGATAACCGTGGCAGGCAACCTCGTGCCCTTCGCGGATCAGCGCCTCGGCGACCTGCGGATTGCGTTCCAGCGCCATGCCGCAGGCGAAAACCGTGGACGGCACCTCGAATTCGCGCAGAATGCCGAGCAACCGCCAGACCCCTGCGCGGCTGCCGTATTCGAAGAACGATTCCTTCATCATGCTGCGCCGCTCGGGCGGACTGCTCCAGCCGCCGAAGACGGAGATGTCCTCGTCGGCCTCGTCGCCGTGCGCGATGGAGCTTTCCGCGCCCTCTTCGTAGTTCAGCACCACCGAGACGGCGACCTTCGCGCCGCCCGGCCACGGCACCGCCGGCGGGTGCTCGCCGTAGCCGATCAGATCGCGCTCGCTCACGACGCCACCCGGCGGCGCGCGCCCGACTTCCACGCGGCGATCGCTTCTTCGAGCGTGCAGGTGTCGTGCCGGGCGCGCATCACGGTCATCGCCGCGTTGTGCACCTCGGTGTCGTACGCGCCAACGCAATCCTCGACGAGCACGGCGTAAAAGTCGTGGTGCGTCGCGTCCCGCAAGGTCGCTTCGACGCAGCCGCCGGTCGAAATGCCGATGACGGCCACCGAATCGATTCCCTGACTGCGCAACAGCAATTCGAGTTCGGTGCTGATGAACGCGCTCGGCCGCCGTTTGGTGACCACCGCTTCGCCCGGTTCCGGCTGGCAATCAGCACAGAAGTCGGTCGCCGGATCGCCCGCGAGGCTGAGCCTTCCCAGGTCCACCGAACGTCCGTTGGCGATCGTGTACAGCGACCGCAGCCACGCCGGAGGCGAGCTTTGTGCGTCCGGCAGGTTTTCCACGCGGACATGGAAAACCGGGACGCCGTTCTCGCGGGCCGCCGCGATCGCCTGGCCGCAGCGTCCGGAGACGCCGCTCATCATGGACAGGTCGTGGTCCTCGCCGATGGTGCCGCCCTTCGCGACCGCGCCCTGCTGCATGTCGATGACGAGCAGCGCGTTCACGGCCGGATCGAGCAATTCTTCCAGGGTGTCGCGGACTTGTTTGCCGCAGATTTCGATCATGTGCTCAGTCCCCTTGTATTTCGTGGCCCGCGCCCGGCTCCGGGAATGACCCGGAACCGGGCGCGGGAAGCCGTCAACCCGCGATGCCGGACCAGCGGATCGGCCCGTTCGGCAGCGGCGCCGCGGTCTTTTCGCCGCCTGCCGTGACGACCAGGTTGGGCGTTTCGACCAGCTCGATCACCGGTGTCTGGGTGTCGCCGATCTGGGCCAGCTGCTTGAGCAGGCCGGTGCGCTTGGCGGTCTGGTCGACCGGAGTCGCCGCGAGCTGCTGCCGCACGCCGTCGTAGGTCGGGTCGGAGAATCCGGTGGTGTTGTTGGGAGAGTTGGAGAATTTGATCCAGGCCAGGTACGCCGGGTCGGCGATGACGACCGGTTCGCCGTACAGAACGGCTTGGTAGGTGCCGCTGAGGACGGCGGTGGAGAAGTCGGTCGGGCTGGCCATCGGCCGCAGCGTGACGTTGATGCCGACGTTCTTCAGCATCGACTGCACGAGCACCGCGGTGCGCTGCGAGACCGGACCCGGGCGGGTCGGGCTGTAGGTCAGGGTCAGGTCGAAACCGTTGGGGTAGCCCGCTTCCGCCAGCATGGCTTTCGCCTTGGCCGCGTCGAAACTGTAGGCGTCGCCGAACGCGCCGACGTTGAAAGTGGCGTTGAACGACGATTTCGCGGCCTTCGCGTACCCGAAATAGGCGCCGGTGACGATTTGCTGACGGTCGATGGCCATCGAAATCGCCTGCCGCACCCGCACGTCGTTAAGCGGCGGCTTCTGGGCCGACAGCATCAGGTTGTCCATGTTCAGCCCAGGACAGTCGTGCACCTTGACGTTCGGTTTCGTGGACAGCGCCTTGTACTGGTCGTACTGGAACCCGCTGGCGACCTGCGCCTGACCGGAGGTGACGATCTGGCTCCGGGTCGCGTCGGTCGGCACCGCCTGCACGGAAAGCGAGTCGATGCCCGGTTTCTGCCCGCCGTAACCGGCCACTGTGGACACGCTGAGCGCCTGTCCGGGCGTGAAGGAGTCGAGTTTCCAGCCGCTGTAGTCGGCGATGTTCTTGGCCAGCCAGTCGTGGCCGATCGGGTCCGCGCCAGTGGTGTGTTTCTTCGCCTCGGTGCTGTCGTACACGTACGCCAGCGGGTTCTGCAGCATTTCCTCGGTGTAGGAATTCCACTTCTTGACGTTCAGCGAAATGGTGTGCGGGTCGACCACAGACACCAGGTTCGACGTGTCATAACCGGCGATCTCGAAGGTCTTCTTCAACACCGGCTGCGCTTTGAACCCGTAGGTCTCGAACGACCATTTGACGTCGTCCGCGGACAGCGTGTTTCCGGTCTGGCTTTTGAGCGAGCGCAGTTTCACCGTGATCGCCGTGTGCGCTGAGTTCACCTCGATCGAATCGGCGATCAGCCCGGTCACGCCGTCCGGCGTGGAACCGCAGCCGTTGGCGGTGTCGCCCTGTTTGTAGGTCGCGAGCTGGGAACCCAGCCCGGAAAGGACGAGCTGCGACGCCGCCCCGCCCCACGGGGCGATGGTGAGCGTGTCGGGCAGGCTCTGGACCGCCATCACGACGTGGCGGCCGCCGCTCGCTTGCTGGGCTCCGCCGCCGCAGGCGGTGATCCCGGCGGCCAGGAGCAGGACCGCTCCCGCGGCCGCACCGTGCACAGGCCTCATTTGTTCGCTCCTTGCTGACGAGCGCGATCAGGGGTGAGGGGGTCCGGGAAAAGCGCCCGGAGAAGAGTCCGTGAAGGTTCCCCTCACGGCGGTTGCGCGACCGGGATTTCAGGCGCGGTAGGCCTGTTTGTGCCCGGCGCGGACGATCGGCAGCACGTCGAGCAGGTCGGTGATGACGTTGCCGTGCGTGGGGCACACCAGTTCCGCGCCCAGTTCCCGGGCGAGGTCGGCGACCCCCGCGTACCGTTCGTCGGCGTCGTCGACGAAACGGGAGAAATACAGTGCGCTGCCGGTGAAGAACGCGGCGTTCTCCACGGCGATCGGCTGGCGCAGTTCGCCGGTCGTGAGCCCGCATTCGCCCGGCAGGTGCGCCGGGTCCTCGTCGTCAAGCTCCGGCCGGTGCATGTAACAGAAGCCGTCCGCGGTGAAGAGGCTTTTCGCGCGCGGCGCGTAGCCCCACTGCGTGTTCGGCAGATCTCGGATCATGGCTTCCACCACCAGGAATTCGTGCCCGCCGCCGAGATCGAACCGATCGCCGGGCCGGGTGGCGCGCAGGTTCGGCACGACCTCGGGATAGAACAGGTGGTAATCCCGGACGTCGCCGATCACCTGAATGTCCGGGTATTTCTCGACGAATCGCGGGAGATTGCCGGTGTGCGGCAATTCCGGATGCGTCACGAACAAGTGGGTGAGATCGCGGCCGCCGAGCACCCGCTCGACCACCTCCTCGATCGCCCACCAGCTCGACGGCGCGCCGGTGTCGACCAGGACCGAACCTTCGGTGCCCTGCACCAGATACGCCGAGTTGTGCCCGTGGATGAGCCGTCCGTCCACTTCGAACGGAAGACAGGCCCCGATCCAGGTGACGCCGTCCGCGACGAGCCGCGGCAGGTCGCTGCTCAGCTCGTGCGCCATCGCGTCCAGGTCGAGATCTTCGATCTTGCTCATGCGCCCACCGTCCTCAAAGCCTGGAGCATCAACTGCAGATGGCGTTCGACAACCGGGCGGCCGCGCAGCACGCAACCGCGCGCGGGCGCGATGATTTCCGGCTGCAGCGTGGAAAACCGGTCCTCCAGCCATTCGCACAGCCGGTTGGTGGTCGCCTTGCGGAGCCATTCGTACTTCGCCACGAGGTGGCCGACCACATCGTCCACAGTGGTCGAGTCCTCAGTGGACGGATCGATCACGCGCGCCGCCGCCGGGTCGCTGACGACCCCGTGCGTGAACACGTCGGAAGTGAAGATCGCGCCGGTTTCCGCGTCCCAGCCCCAAAACGTCGGCAGCAACCGCAACAACGGGGACTCGATCTCCAGCGCCCGCCCGCCGGTGCCGACCTCGAGCCGCGGCGCGCGGGGCATCGAATCCCCACCCTCGCTGCGAGTGTCGATCTGCTGCCGCCGTCCCTGGTAACGCATCCGGTGGACGTCGTCGAAAGCATCGAAGGGATTCACGACGCCGCCGGTGAAGAGCGCGGTGATGTCGAATTCCCGGGAAATCGGCTCCAGATTGGACACACAGTCCATCTCGCCGCGAGTGAAGAAGACCGCGAGCTCCTCGAGCCCGCCGAGCGAGGAACGCAACCCGTCGAGCACCGCTTCGCGGTGAACGGCCAGCCCGGAATCGACCAGCAGCGCCCCGGACGGCTCGGTGAGCAGATAGCAATTCGACGGCTGCCAGCCCTCCGCCGTCGAAGGCACCCAGCTGACCCGACCGTCGATCGGGATCATCCCGCCGAGGGCGGTGAGCTTGCCGGGAATCAGCGTTGTGGTCACGTCTTCATCGTGATGAAGACCCATCAATATGTCAAGGACGAGTGTGGGCCGTTCGGCGGAGCCGGACAGCCCGATCCTCGTCCGGCCGCAGGTGGAAGGGAAGAGTCCGGAGTGGACGGTAGTCTTCCACGCGCCCGGGCGCGGGCAGCGTCGAAGAATCACCGATCTGGCGCTGGGGCTGGGCGAAGTCCGTTGCGCGGGAGGGAATCCGCCAGCGTTTGCGGCTTCAACGGATTGAAGGCGGCTCGCGGATCAGGCTTGCGGAGCAGCCTTCGACGCCCGCCGCACCACCCGCCGCCGACCGTCCGCACGCAGCATCGGCCCGAACCGCAACCGCGCCTCCTCCGCCAACTCCGCGCCAAGGTCCACATCGAACCCGCTCGCCGACGCCGCGATGCGCAGCCGGTCACCCCGCGCAGACAGCCCGGTGATCCGATCCCGCGCCACCGCCAGCAACTGCACCCCGTGCGTCAACGGCCGCCGCCCCAGCACATGCCGCACGACCACCAGCTCCTGCCGCGTCAGCGCGACGAACGCCGCGGGCCGGGATTGCTGCCACAGCCAGCGCCGCGGCAGTTCCGGTTCCGCGCCGAGGTAGCGCGTATGCCGGGTATGTCCGAGCGCCACCAGCGGCGACGCCGGAAGCCGGTCCCAGCCAAGGGAAGGCGGCCCCGCGTGCGCCGGTTCCGCCGCGCCGGGCCGGTGGGCGCGCGACCGCACGTGTGTCAAGAGGTCCGCCACCGCGGGCCACGCCCACGAGCGGTAGCGGAAAACCAGTGTCGTCCGGACGCCGGTTAGCACCAGACAGGAGTGCTTGCCCGCCATCGCGTGCTCGACCGCGATCAGCTCCGGGTACGGGATCGCGCCGACGATGCGCGGATACGGCAGGTCGTCGACCCACAGCGCCACTCCGCGCGAACCCGCGCCCAGCGCCTGCTCCGGCGTCCACACCACGCCGTCGCCCGACGGCCGGGTCGCCGACGGGGCCAGCATCACCTCGCCGGGGCCGACCAGGTCCGCGAGGTCCTCGGCCGCCGCGCCTGGCCGGGACCAGCGCGAAGGCGGTTTGGTGTCGAGCCGGTCGGCGAGGTCGCGGCCGACCTGGATCTCCCACGGCTCGGCCGCGGCGGTGAGCGCGGCCCTCGCCGCACCGATGCCGGACATGCGAGCCTCCTGCCGCCGCGGGAGCCGGGCCTGGTGCCCTGTGCTTCCAGCGTATACACCGCCGAAGGGCCGGTCCTCATTCCGGAGTTCCCCCGGCTGGGACCTAGATCACCCGATTGCCGCAACCCGCTTCGACGATGCGCCCGGGCCCGCGCCGCCCCTAGAATCGGCGGTGCGGCACCGTGGCCACAGTCCTTTGTGGACACAGCGCCGCGCGGCAGCCCGCGTCGAACCTGGAGGGAACCTCGTGTCCGCACCGGAATCCGTGCAGATCGTCACCGCCCGGCGCATCGTGACCATGGCCGGCGCCGAGCCTCCGGCCTTCGCGATGCGCGGCGAACGGGTCGTCGCGCACGGCACCGTCGCCGACCTGCGCGGCGAGTTCCCCTCGGCGCAGCTGCACGATTTCGGCGACGCCACCGTCATCCCCGGCTTCAACGACGCCCACCAGCACCCGACCGTCGTCGCTGCCCAATCCCTGCAGGTCGACCTCTCGCCGTCGCGGATCCGCTCGACCGCCGACCTCACCGCCGCCCTCCGCGAACGAGCCGCCGCGACGCCGTCCGGAGAATGGGTCATCGGCTGCGGCTACGACGCGTTCCGCAGCAACGGCGGCCGCGAACTCACCCGCGCCGAGCTGGACGAAGCCTGCCCGGACCACCCCGTCCTGGTCGTGCACGTGACGCTGCACGCCGGCGTCATCAACTCCCCCGGCCTCGCCCTCGCCGGCCTGACCGACGCCAGCGAACCCCCGCCCGGCGGCCACCTCGGCCGCGACGCCGCCGGCCGCCTCGACGGCGTCATCCACGACCAAGCCCTCTACGACCTGGCGTTTCCGGCCTTCACCCCGCGCCCGACGATCGTGAAGGACCCGTCCACCGCGGTCCTCGCCGCCGCCTTCACCCGGCACGCCGCCGACCTGCACGCCGCGGGCATCACCTCGGTCGGCGACGCCCTCGTGGGCCGCACCGAATGGGAGATGCTCCGCCACCTCGCCGACCAGGACCAGCTGACGCTGCGCGTGAACGCCCTGGCCGCCTACGACCACTTCGACTACTTCCGCGCCCTCCCCTCCTTCCCGGTCACTCCGGAAACCCGGCTGCGCCTGGGCGGCGTCAAGACCTTCGCCGACGGTGCCGTCAACGGCGGAACCTGCCTGGTCGAACAGCCCATCGAAGGCACCGACAGCTACGGCCTCGAGCGGGTCTCCGCCGCGCAGCTGGCCGACACCGTCCGGCACGTGCACGACGCCGGGTGGCGAGTCTGCGTGCACGCCAACGGCGACCGCGCGATCCGCCGCGTCCTGGACGCCGTCGACCAGGCGCAAGCCGCCAACCCGCGGCAAGACCCTCGGCACCGCATCGAACACTGTTCGATCATCGACGACGAGATCCTGAAGCGCATGCGCGACCAGGGCATGGTCGCGGTGCCGTTCGCGAACTACGCCGCCGCGCACGGGGACAAGCTGACCCAGTACTACGGGGCGGAGCGCGTCGAGCGGATGTTCGCCCACCGGTCGATGCTCGACGCCGGGGTCGCCGTGGCGGGTTCGTCCGACCATCCGTGCGGGCCGTTCCCGCCGCTGTACGCGCTGCGCAGCTGCGTGACGCGCCGCGCTCCGGACGGGGAGTTGTTCGGGCCTTCGCAGCGGATCAGCATCGAGGCCGCGCTGGGGGTGTACACGACGGGGTCGGCTTACGCTTCTGGCGAGGAGACCACGAAGGGCCAGCTCGCGCCGGGTTTCCTGGCCGATTTCGCGGTGCTGGCGGAGGACCCGTTCGAGGCGGATCCGGAGGCGTTGGATCGGGTTCAGGTCCGGGAGACTTGGGTCGGCGGGGAACGGGTCTGGTCGGCCTAGCGCGCGGCTCGGCTGCTGCGAAAGTGCCGTGAGGGGAACCCTGAGGGAATCTGATTCCCTCAGGGTTCCCCTCACGACCCGCGACCCGCTCCGAAGCGGGTCCGCGCCGTTCTGACGCAAACCTGGCACGTGCCGCCAGCGGGCCGATTTATCGCGCGGGAATTCGATATTTTCAAGATAAATCGCGGCGGTTACCGTTCTCGGAATGAACACTGTCGTCCGCGCCACGCCTGAATCCGTTCCGCAGCTCGTCGCCTCGGCCACGGCCCTGTTCGCCGAGGACGGCGGGCAGCGCGATCCATGGATGGACCGCACCTGGCCACACCGCGAAGGCCCCGCCTACTACACGGACCTCGTGCACCGGAGCGATTCCCTGTGCCTGCTGGCGCTCTCCGCCGCAGGCGCAGCGATCGGCCACCTGATCGGCCGGATCCGCCGCGCCGACCCGCTCCGGCCGGAAGCGGTGGTCGGGGTGCTGGAGAGCATGCGCGTCGACCCCGCACACCGCGGAACCGGCGTCGGAACGGCATTGGCGGACGAATTCTTCGCGTGGGCCAGAGAATCCGGCGCGAATCAGGTCAGCGTCACGGCCTATGCGGCCAACGAATCCGCGCTCAGTTTCTACCGCGGTCGCGGCTTCACCCCGTTCGAACTGGCCCTCCACGCCCCGATCTAGCCCTACTTCAACCGTGCCAAACGATACCGGTGAGGCGAATCGCTTGTGTAGTCACACTTTCCGGCCAGCTCAGGCGGACAGTCAGCCGAGGTGAACGGCCTCCGCGCCGACAGCCGGTTCGACGTGCACTGCCGCCGCGGTCAGCCGGGGCACGGCGGCGATCAGGCGGTGTTCCAGGTTGTGCGCCAGTTCGTGCGCTTGCTCGACGGTGAGCGTGTTGGCGACCTGGACGGCGAGTTCTGCGCGCAGGCTGTGGCCGATCCACCGCATCCGGACCTCGCGGACGCCCTCCACTCCGGGCACCGCCGCGGCTGTCCGCTCGGCCAGTTCGACGGTCGCCGGGTCGACGGCGTCCATCAGCCGCCGGAAGACTTCCTTGGCCGCGTCACGCAAGACGAACAGGATCGCGACGGTGATCAGCAATCCGATCACCGGGTCGGCTGCCGGGAAACCCAGGGCGACGCCGATCGCGCCCAGCACTACCGCTAGGGAGGTGAAGCCGTCGGTGCGGGCGTGCAGGCCGTCGGCGACCAGCGCGGCGGAGCCGATTTCGCGGCCGACCGTGATCCGGTACCGGGCGACCAGTTCGTTTCCGGCGAAGCCGACCAGGCCCGCCGCGGCGAGCACCCAGAGCTGCTGCACCGGGTGCGGGTGCAGCAGGCGGTCGATCGCTTCGTAGGCGGCCAGCGCGGCTGATCCGGCGATGATCAGCACCACGACGACTCCGGCCAGGTCCTCGGCGCGGCCGAGGCCGTAGGTGTAGCGGCGGGTCGCGGCGCGGCGGCCGAGGGCGAAGGCGATGCCCAGCGGCAGGGCGGTCAGGGCGTCGGCGAAGTTGTGGATGGTGTCGCCCAGGAGGGCCACCGAGCCGGTGACGGCTACCAGGGCCAACTGGATGACCGCGGTGCCGAACAGGGCGGCGAATGACCAGATCAGCGCCCGGATGCCGCGCCGGCTGGTTTCGAGGGCGTTGTCGAGGCGGTCGGCGCTGTCGTGGCTGTGCGGGGTGAGGAAGTGCTTGACGCGGGATCGCCAGGTCTCGTGACCATGACCATGACCGTGGCCGTGCCCGTGTCCATGACCGTGGCCGTGCTCCGGCTGCGGACTGACGCGGCGCGGCTCTGCCATCAGGTACTCCCGGAATCCTCGAAGCTCTCGCGACCGCATGAGGAGGGCCGCTCGACTGTCAGCATACCTGCGCAGATGCGCAGATAGTCGAGCAGGGACGGTAGCATCGGGTCATGCACTCCTCCCTGCCGGACTTCGACATGCCCTCCGACGAGCAGGTCCACTTAGCCGCGGAAAGCTTCCGCCTGCTGTCGGACCCGACGCGGATCAAGGTGCTCTGGGCGCTCCTGCAGGGAGAATCGTCGGTGGCCTGCCTCGCCGAACTGGCCGGGGCCGCGCCGACCGCGGTCAGCCAGCACCTGGCCAAGCTCCGGCTCGCGGGCCTGGTCAAGGGCCGCCGCGAGGGGACGTTCGTGTACTACTCCGCGGCCGACGAGCACGTCCGCGGGCTGCTGGCCCAGGCGCTGCACCACGCCGACCACGTGGACCGCGACATTCCGAACGAACCGGGCGGCCACGCCCAGCCGCACCGGCCCCGGATGCGGAACGCCTGAGTCACGCGACTCGCAGGCGCTCCGCCTCGATCAGCTGCCGCAGCGGTTCCGGCAGCACGTCCCAGACCTCGTCCGCGACGTGCACCGTCTCCCGGCTCAGCACGTCCAGCACCACTCCGGCCCGGTGCAGGGACTCCGGCTCCGTCAAATCCGCGCGCTCGGCGATCCGCCCCACGAATTCCGTCAGCTCGAAACCGTCCTCGACCGGGCCGCCGCCGGGGCTCAAGTCTTCAGCCAGTTCGGGCGGCAGCTGCGCGGCCAGGCTCGCCGCCGCTTCCGGGGAAATCCGTTCGGACAGCGTCTGAAGCACCGCGTGGGCGACAAGTTCGGCGTCGCGGGACTCCGCGAGGCAAGCGCGCCTGCGGATCAGTTCGACGATCTCGTTCATGGGCCCCGGATACCCGCGGCGACCGGCCGCAACCGTCCGGTTAGCCGTGCCACCACCGGGTATCAGCGATCCATGGACCATTCAGCGACGTCTCCCGCACCGGCCGAACAGGCGCAGATCGCGTTGCGCCGGCTCCGTCGCGAAGCCGGTGTCGGAGGCTACGAATCCCCAGCGGAGCTGTACCGGACGCTCGGTTCGCTGAGCCTCCTCGCCGACGACCTTTCCGAACTGCTCCCCGACCTGTGCGGGCAGCTCGAGGACGCGTTGCTCGCCGGGCGCGTGCGGCATCGCGCGGCCGACGCGCAGGAGGCCTGCGACGCCGTCGCCTCGGCGGCGCACAGCATTTCAGTCGCCCGCTTCACCGCGCTCCTGGTCGGGCAGGAAATCCAGAAAGCGCAGACCGCGATCCGCGATCTCGCCGCCGCCT
This sequence comes from Amycolatopsis sp. NPDC003676, assembly GCF_053587275.1. Classification (NCBI taxonomy): domain Bacteria; kingdom Bacillati; phylum Actinomycetota; class Actinomycetes; order Pseudonocardiales; family Pseudonocardiaceae; genus Amycolatopsis; species Amycolatopsis sp. NPDC003676. Next base: position 21,075 of record NZ_JBSFNS010000022.1, on the reverse strand, counting down.
GACGCCGTTTTGTCCCGTTCCACGCGGGTACCCGACGCGAAAGCGTTGCACGGAGAAGGGAGCACGATGGCCGACAGCGATCCGGCTGAGCCCGAAACGCTCGATCCGTCCGAAGCACTCGACGAGGACGAACTGCGGGTCGACCCGCTGGAGGGCGGCGTCGAACCCGCCGAACGCTGGAGCCCGGCGACCCGGCAGGCCACGACGCCCGCCGAGGCGCGCGAAGGCGAACCGCTCGGCCGCAGGCTCGCCGAGGAACGGCCGGACGTCCAACCGGCACAAAACCCGCCCGACGACGAGACTCTCGCCCGGGCGGAAGCGGCCCGAGCCGTGGCCCCGGACGAGGATCTCCCGCAGCGCCGCGCGGATCCGGACCCCGGCGAGCAGGCGGACGAAGCGGGCGGTTCCGTCGCGAAATCGCTGCGCGAGGAGTGACCCGCGAGGGAAGCCGCCGCGGGCCGCAGCGGAAAGGAGTTCCCATGCCGACGGTCACCACGCGTTCCTGGGCCCGTCCGGTCGTCGCCGTGCTCGGGCTGATTTATCTGGTCCTCGGTGTCGCCGGGTTTTTCGTCCCGGAGACCGCCCACGCCGGGCACGACACAACGCGCGTCGTCTGGCTGTTCAGCTCCAGCACGGTGCTGAACATCGTCCACACGGCACTCGGCCTGCTCGGGCTTTTGGCCGCGCGCAAGCTTTCCGGCGCCGTCGCGTATTGCTGGGTGCTGTTCGTGGCGTTCACCGGGCTGACCGCGTACGGGATACTGGCGACGTCGTTCAGCACCGCACGCGACGACCCGGTGAACCTGAACTGGGCGGACAACTGGCTGCACGGGCTGACCGCGCTCGTCGCCTTGGTCATCGCGCTCAGCGGAAGCCGCGAGGAACGGGCTTAACGACGGGGCCCTCGGCCTGCACCTGCAGCGCCACCAAGCCCAGGAGGTGCAACTAGTGACCACGCTTCTCGACGAGGTGGCCCAGCCGAAGGTCGTCCGCCTCACTGCGCCAGTCCACGCGTGACTCCGAGACTCGATCGCACGCCGCTGGGCTGGGCGGCCCGGGCGATCCGCGTACCCGGCAGCGAGCGGCGGACCGCGCTGCAGGCCGCGAAGGCGACCGTCGCCGCGGTGGCCGCCTGGCTGCTGGCGACCCAGGTTTTCGGGCTGTCCCAACCGTTTCTCGCGCCCTACGCCGCGGTGTTCCTGGTGGAAGCGACCGTGTACCGGAGCTTGCTCGGCTGGGCGCAGCAGGTCGGCTCGGTGACGCTCGGGGTGCTGCTCGCGGCGGGAGTATCGCAGCTGGTGCCGGAGCAGACGGTGACGCTGGCTGTCGTCGTCTTCGTCGGGTTGCTGCTGGGTTCGTGGCGCAGGTTCGGCGGATCCGGCGTGTGGGTCGGGGTGACCGGGATGCTGCTGGTGACATACGGGACCGCCCGGAGTTCGGAGCTGCTCGGCGACCGGCTGCTGGAAACCGCCCTCGGCGCCGCGATCGGGTTGGCCGTGAACGTGCTGATTTTCCCGCCGCTGTACGGAGAACGCGTCGCCGCCGCTGCCGACCGGCTCGCCGCCGCGCTCGCCGGGCTGCTGGAAGACACCGCCGAACTGGTGCGCAGCGACGAGCCGCCGGAGAACCTGGACGACTGGCTCGGCCGGGTCAGCGACGTGCGCAGTCTCGCTCGCGCCGCCGAGGACGCTTCCGGCCTGACTCGGGAAGGCCGGTTTTTGAACCTGCGCAAACGAAGCCGGCACTCCGGCGTTCAGCATGACCGTCCGCTTCGGACGCTTGGCGCGCTGTGGCCGCCGGTCGAACAGCTTGTCGAGGCCGTGCGCACGACGTCGGAGGGGCGGGAGCCGTTCGTCTACCCGTGGCCGCAGGCGCGCGACGCGCTCGCGGACCTGCTGCGCGAACTCGCCGCGGCCGTGCGCGTCGCCGCGGTGCCCGGCCGGGAGCCGGATCTGGAGCGCTGCCGGTCGCTGGTCTGCCAGGTCGAGGACCGGCTGGTCTCGTCGCGGGACGGGGTGACGGCGACGCTCGGGCTGGGCGCGATGGCGCTGCCGGTCCGCCGCCTGCTGCGGCAGCTGGACCGGCATTGACCGGCCCTGCCACCGCAGGTACCCGGGCCGGACGAGCCCTCACCGACGAGTGACCGGCGAACGGCTGGCCAGGTGCCGCCTTCCCGCGCGAAAAGGCTTACGCGGGAAGGCTTCTGGACTCCTTCGAACGCGAGCATCCGGAGGTCCGCGTCCGGCCCGGTTTCGTCTTCCAGCACGTCGACCGAGCAGCGGCGGTAGTTCGCCGGACCGTTCGTGCCTGGTGCCATTCGTGCCGGACATCCGGGCTGCGATTCCAGGTCGGGCAGGCCGACAACCTCGCCGACGCCATCCGCCGCTGCCTCCTGCGGCCGGTCGCCGACGCGTTCGACATCGCGACCGAAGCCGTGAACTTAGACCGGCGCCGCTGCCCGCCCGGCAGCCCGGCCTGTCCCGTCACGAAGCCGGATACTGCTGCTTCCCCAGCACCTGCGCCACATGCACCGCGTTCCGCACCAGCGTCGCGTTCGCCGAGGCGACCGCTTCCGGCGTCTCGTCCAGGTCCTGGTAGTCGCCGCCGTTCATCGCTTCCCCGTTCCAGTACGTGCCGCCCTGGGCCGGGATGGTGAAGCCGATGTCGTTGAGCGACTGGAAAAGATCCGCGGTGATCTTGTGCGCCCCGTCCTCGTTGCCGACCACCGCGACGACCCCGACCTTGCCGAACATCCCCGGTCGGCCCTCGTCGTCCGTCTCGGACTGTTCGGCGTTCAGGCGTTCCACCACCCGCTGCGCGATGCTCGACATGTGCCCGACCCAGGTCGGCGTCGAGATCAGCACGATGTCCGCGGCCGCGACCTTGCGCCGGATCTCCGGCCACTCGTCGCCGTCCCCCATGTCCGCTTCGATGCCGGGGCGCACGTCATGGTCGGCCACCCGGACCAGTTCGCCGGTCGCTCCCCGCTGCGCGAACAGGTCGAGCAGCTGCCGGGCGATCAGGTCGCTGCTCGAGCGGTCCGGCGAACGCTTGAGAGTGCAGCCTAGAGCGAGAACACGCATCAGAAACCTCCACAGGACGCCGAGCCGGGCAGGCCCCGTCTCGGCGAGGACGAATGGATCGAATACGACCGGCCGGTCCGCCGACGCGGCGAGCCAGCTTCAGTCGAGCTAGTGCGGTTCCGGGTCGCGTCGTTCGCGATCGGACCCGAGTGTCCATTGAGGACTGAAGACCGAGCGGTCACTGCGCCGCGGCCCACCCGGACTCCCCCTCCGGCACCGCATTCTCATACGCCCGCACGGTCTCCGCCGCGATCCGGTCCCACGAATACCGCGCCCGGACCCGCTCCAGGCCCGCTGTCCCCAGCGCTTCCAGTTGGGCGGGTTCGTCCAGCAAAGCCCGCAGCCGCGCCGAAAGCCGGGCCGGATCCCGCGGCGGCACCAAACGTCCGGTGATGCCGTCGACCACCGTGTCGGCCAAGCCGCCCACCGCCGCGGCCACCACCGGCACCCCGCACGCCATCGCCTCCAGCGGGACGATCCCGAACGACTCGTACCAAGGCGTGCACAGCACCGCGTCCGCCGAGCGCAGCAACGCCGGCATCTCAGCACGGCTCACCTGACCTGCCAGATGAACCCGGTCAGCGACCCCGAGCCGCTCCGCGAGCCGTCGAAGCCGCTGTGCCTCCGGATGCCGCGAAAGGGCCTCGGAAGGCGGCCCGCCCGCGATCACCAGTTCAGTCTCCGGTACCCGCGGCAAAGCGGCGATGGCCAGGTCGAACCCCTTGCGCGGCACGAATCTCCCCGCCGACACGAGCCGTTTCGGCGCGGTGCGCGGAGCAACCGGGCCGCCGGTGCCGAACCGGTCGAGGTCGACCCCGCACGGCACCACCGAGATCCGCTGCCGCGGCACCCCCTGGCGGGCCAGTTCGAACACCTCGTCCGAGCAGGCCGCGAGGATCCGGCCGGCCCGCTTGCCGACCATCCGCTCCAGCCGCGTCCGGTCCGGCGGACTCGGGTCGGCCTCCCCGAGATACCGCCGCTCCACCACGCCCAGCGTGCGAAAAGTCTGCACCGCAGGCACCCCGGTTTCGCGCGCGGCGAGCACGGTCGCCACCCCGGACGTCCAGAAGTGCGCGTGCGCCGCGTCCGGCGGTTCTTCCGTCCACCGATCGCGAAGCCAGCTCCCGAATTCGCCCAGGTACGGCACGAGCTCGTCCTTCGGCAGCCGACGCGCCGGACCGGCCGGGACGTGCACGACCCGGTAGCCGTCCGGGGTATCCGCCGCGGCGGGCGCTTCCGGGTCGTCGCGTCGCGTGTAGACAGTCACCTCGTGCCCGCTGCGGACCAGCGCCGCGGAAAGGCCCGCCACGTGGACGTTCTGGCCGCCCGCATCCTCGCCCGGCTCCGCGAGCGGGCTGGCGTGTCCGGACACCATCGCAATCCTCATCGAGTTCCTTCCGCGGCGGGGACGGTCTCGGTCAGCAGGCACGCCAGAACGGTGTGGGGCCGGCGCAAGATCCGCATGGGCCTGGTTAGCCGCGCGGACGCGACGTTAAACCAGGCTCGTCATCGGGTACCCGCAACGGTTTCCGGCACGCGACGATCGGGCGCGTCAGCTCTTCCGCCCGGTCAGCGCGTCGCGGATCTTGTCGACGAACGCCGCGCCCGGCGCGAGGACCAGATTGGCGGGCGGCTTGCTCGGCGCGTGCGGATGCGGCCTGGTCGGCGCGATCTTCTTGGCCGCCAGCACCCGCTCGCCAAGCCGGTCGAGTTCCTCGGCGGAACAGGCTTCCCGCAGCCTCGGCAAGAGGTCGGTTTCCTCCTCCTTGATGTGATGGCGGACGTCCGCGATCAGCTTGCCGAGCAGCTCCTCGAACTCCGGTTCGCCGGGGTTCTTGCGCTCCAGCTGCTTCATGACCTTTTCGGCCTCGGCGTGCTCCTCGATCTCGTGGTCGGCGATCTCGTCGCCGTCGTCGAGGTATTTGCGCGCGGCCGGGTACATCAGCTGCTCCTCCGCGACGGAATGCCGGACCAGCTCGGCGATCACGTGGTCGACCACGTCTTTCCGGTTGCCCGCCTCGGGTTCGCTCTCGAGTTCGGCGAAGACCCGCTCCACGTCGCGGTGGTCGTCGGTGATCACGGTGATGAGGTCGGTTCGGGTGGATCCGGTCATGCTGCCTCCTCGGGTGTCGGGAAGGCTCCGGTTACCCGTTGCGCCGCAGGGCAATCACCGGAAACGGAACTGCCCGGTCCCCATCTGTGCCCGGTCGTCCGCGACCACCACCCGCCGCAGCAAGGAAATCAGCGTCTCGCGTTCCTTCGACGACAGTTCGGCGAGCAACACGTCCTGCGACCGGCTGGCCTCCTCCTTCAGCTCCCCCGCCAGCGCCTTCCCGGCTTCGGTGAGCGTGACGCGCTGCCGCCTCCGGTCGTCCGGATCGCGTTCGCGGCCGACGAGGTCCCGGCGCTCCAATTCGTCCAGGTAGCCGACGAGGTGGCTGCGGTTGAGCCCGAGCCGGTCGGCGAGCGCGTGCTGTGCCAGCGGGCCGAAGTCGGAAAGCCCGGCCAGCACGGCGAAATGCGGCAGCCGGAGACCGCGCTTCTCGAGCGCGCCCGCCAGTTCCCGGCGTCCGATCCGCGCGACGTGCCCGGCGAGGTACGACGGCAGCGCGAGCAGGGTCGGCGGGCGCAGTTCGTCCATGCCCGGATCCTATCTGCTGGACGGTTTTTGTTCCATCGTGTAATCATGTCGTCATGACACGATTTCAGGCGACCCATGCCTGACTACGGCCACGACCTCCAGTTCGGCGTCATCCTCCTGCCGGAAGCCGCCGCCCCCGACACCGCGATCAGGCTCGCCGAAGCCGCCGACGCTGCCGGGCTCGACCTGCTCAGCGTGCCGGACCACCCGTATCGTCCGGACCTGCTCGACGCGTGGACCGTCCTGAGCGTCGTCGCGGCGCGCACCGAACGGCTGCGCGTGTTCCCCAACGTCGCCAATCTGCCCCTGCGCCCGCCCGCCGTGCTCGCACGCTCGGCGGCGAGTCTCGACCTGCTCACCGGCGGCCGCGCCGAACTCGCCCTCGGCGCTGGCGCGTACTGGGATGAAATCGAGGCGCAAGGCGGCCCGCGATACACCCCTGGCGAAGCCTTCGACGCGCTCACCGAAGCGATCGAAGTCGTCCGTGCATTGTGGACACCCGGGCCGCCTGCCACCGTGTCCGGCACTCATCACCGGCTCACCGGCACTCCACCGGGCCCGTTCCCGGCGCACCGGACGGAAATCTGGCTCGGCGCGCTCGGCCCGCGCATGCTGCGCCTGATCGGCCGGGTTGCGGACGGCTGGCTGCCGAGCATGACCCGCATCCCGCCGGACCGGCTGCCCGCCGCGAACGCGCTCATCGACGGGGCGGGCCGGAAGGCAGGCCGCTCCCCTGCCGAGATCCGGCGGCTGTACAACCTGCCCGGCGTTCCGTCCGGCAGCATCGGCGAGTGGACTGAACAGCTTGCCGAACTCGCGCTCACGCACGGGATGAGCGCGTTTCTCTTGTCCGTGGACTCGGCCGACGCCGTCCGGGTGTTCGCGCGGGAGGTCGCGCCGCGGGTCCGCGAACTGGTGGCCGCCGTTAGGCAGTCACGGCCACCGGCAGCAATGGTCAGCTAACACGTGTGACGTGCTTCAATCAATTTCCCGAGCGGCTTAGCCAGAGAGACGGACGACAAAGCCGAATATTCATTCGCGGTTCCTTCATCGATTCCGCTCACCGTTGGCTGCAGAATAAGCAGCTCAAGACGACGGGTTTCGGAGCTTCGGCGGCCGGAGCACATGAGGAGGACCCGATGGCCCCATCCTGCCGAATCGGCGAGAGCGGCGGTTCGCAAGCGGACGGCCGAGCGTGAGGCTACGCCGCGGCTGCTTCCGTTCAGCGCGCGGCTGGTGGCTCCTGACTTGTTCGGCCATGTCCGGCCTGGTTGCCGGTGGCATCGGCGTGTTGTGGATTCCCGGTGCCGCGGCAGCCTCGATAGGCTCGACGGTTGCGGTCGCCGTGTTCACGGCGACGAGCAGCCGCGGAAAAACGGTTCTCGAACAGCAGGCCGCCCGTCGTGACGCCCTGCCGAGCACATTAGTCGCGACCGGCTCGGACCGACGGCCGCGCAAGATCCGGGAACTCGACGACCCGATCGCGCTCAGGGTCCACCCCGCGGAGACACTTGTCCACGACATAGCCGGCGCGCGGGTGCTCGACCGCACCCCGCCCTATATCCGGCGCGACCTCCACGACGAACTCAGCGCCAAGATCCGGCAGGGTGGTTTCGTGCTCGTCGTCGGCGAATCGACCGCAGGAAAAACTCGCATGGTCTACGAGGTCGCACGCGCCACCTGCGCGGATCACACGCTGCTCGCCCCCGCGAACCGCGATGCCTTGGCCAGCGTCGCTGAAGCCGTCGCGGACACGCCCCGCTGCGTGTTGTGGCTGGACGATCTCGAGCGCTTCATGGGCACCGGCGGCTTGACACCGAATCTCCTCGACAAAATCTTGAGTCGCCGCAGGGAAGACGCTGTCATCGCAGCGACCATGCGCAGCCCTGAATTCGACCGCTACAGCGCTCGCGAGGAAGGCTCGGTACCCGATCACGAACTCGACGCGTGGCGAGACGCCCGCGACATCCTGCGGCTCGCCGATGTGGTGGAACTGTCCCGCCGGTGGACGACTGAAGAACTCGCGCGTGCCCGTGCTTACGACAACGACCCGCGCATCCGCGCAGCATTGCCGAATGTCGGAAAGCTCGGCCTGGCAGAGGTTCTCGCAGCAGGGCCCGAACTCGTGCGCAACTGGCACACGGGCTGGGCGCCGAGTGCCCACCCACGTGGAGCCGCTCTGGTAGCCGCTGCCGTCGATTGCCGACGAGCCGGTGTCGACGAACCCGTGCCTCTCGATCTCCTGGTCGAACTCAGCCGAAGCCGCTTGAACGATCGCGGCGGCGAACTGCTGCGCCCCGAGCCGCTCGACGAAGCACTCGCTTGGGCGACGCGAACCAGCCACGGGGCGAGCAGCCTGCTTCTGCCCTCCGAACAGCCCGATCACTACATCGCGTTCGACTACCTGGTGGACTTGCCGGACTTCGACCTCGCCCCTCTGGCCACGTGGCGAGTCCTTCTCACGCGAGCGGACCCCCAGCAGGCTTTCCGCATCGGCGAAGCAGCAGCACGAACATTTCAGCACAGCATTGCCGCAGAGGCTTTTCGCAAGTCGGCCGAAAGCGGAATCCACGGAGCCGAAATAGCGGCGGAGTTCTATGCCGCCTACGGCGATCAGATAAAGACCAACAAGGGACTCGAGAAACTCGTCGAAAAAAGACTTGACCGACTCGGGCCACTGGACCCGGAAACTCTCAGCGCCCGGCTCAAGCTGGCGGAGAGCATCGCCGACTCGCCACATACCGCGGAAGCGCTGGAACTATTTCCTGAGCTGCTCGCGGACTTGCGTCGCACCGTCGGCGACCGACACGCGGACACGATCAACGCCAGCCGATTGCATGCTTACGCAATCGGCGTTTGCGGAGATCCTGCCAAGGCCATCGGACTCCTTCGGAAGACACTTCCCCTGCATCAAGAAGTCTTCGGGGAAGAAGATATGTCAACCCTTCTCGCACGCCATTATTTGACGTTCTTCGTCGCTGAAGAAGATCCGAACGGTGCACTGGATATGCTGGACGACATCCAAGGCAGGTACGCCCGGGCATACGGCGACAACAGTCCTCGAGTTCTGCAAATACGAGATCTGCGCGGAGGAGTTCTCCGTCGGACCGGAGCAGCGAACGAGGACACTCTCCGCTACCTGAGAAGCCTTCGGGAAGACCGGATAAGAATCATCGGCATCGACCACGAGCACACCATGGTGAACACTTTCAATATAGTCAGCGTCCTCCTTTCGATGGGACGGAAAGAAGAAGCGAAATCCGCACTGGGCAAGCTCTTGAGCCAATGGATGGGAAGCAGTCCCAGTCCGGACAAGATTCAACGGGTCGCGGTCCGGCTCACTGGACTTCGCACCGAAGGGAGCAGCAGAAATCTGCCTTCCAAGCGTTACGAGGCGCTTGAATCCCTGCGAGTCCTGTCCGTTCTCCGCGGCTGCGACGACGCGCTGACGAAACAGGTCGAGGCCCTTAATTCTCGTTCTGGAATTTTTCCGGAACGTCCGGAGTAGCGCCGCTCGCCCCGCGACCCCGCGAACAGCAATCGGACCGCAGCCAGCGCTCCCCGGCCGTACGGCGGATGCTTCGAAGCGTGCGCACCCGCCGTACGTGGCCGGGAGGCCTGCGACGATCACCTCCACCTGCCAGGTCGAACGCCGCAGCCCAGTCCGCTGCGATGCCCAGCCCTTCGGCGGTCGTCTAACGCCCCTGCGGGCCGTTAGACGACCGCCGAAACCTTCCCGCTCAGCAAATGCCCGGCGTTCGGCACCTCCGCTTTCAGCCCCAGCTCGGAAAGAATCCGGAACGTAGTAGCCGTAGCCGCCGAAAGCACCGGAATCCCCACGGCGTCTTGAACCGGCTGAATAGACGGCAGCGACGGCATCTGCACGCAAGCCGACAGCACAAGCGCGTCCGCCCGCGAAAGGTCCAGTTTCCGGTAGTGCTCAAGCAGATCCGCCGGGTCCAGCCGCGCCACCGCCAGGTTGTCGGGCACCTCCAGCGACAGCGAATCGACCACCTCGACGCCCGCGTCCTCCAGGTACTCGATCACCGCCTGGGTCAACGGCTTCATGTACGGCGTCACGATCGCGACCCGCTTCGCCTCCAGTGCGGCGATCCCGGACAACAGCGCGCCCGCCGACGAAACCACCGGCGCGTCCGAGCCTTCGGCACGCAACGCCGATGTGATCGATTCCTCGGCGGTGCAGTGATATCCCGGCCCCTGCGCCATGATCGCGACCAGACACGCGGTCGCGACGACGCCGGGCCGCGCGTCCGCCAGCTCGGTGGCCGCGCGTTCTGCCTGGGCGTTCATGGCGCGCAACTGCGCCGGCGTCACGTGCTGCATCCGAGCGCGGGCCGAGTGGAAGACGAACCGGTCCTCCGGGTACAGCTCCTCGCGGGCGCGCAGCATACGCGGCAGTTCGGTTTCCATGGTCAGGTTGGAACTCGGGACGATCATCCCGATGTGGTGGTCGGTCATCGCTTCGCCGCCGGGCGCATGTCCTGCACGGTCAGCTCGCCCGCGTCGACGATCAGCTCGTCGTCGAGGTACAGGCTGTTGCCGCGCATCGGGATGTCGAAGTGGCACGCCGTGTCGTTCGGGCCGCCGAGTTCGTTGTTCGGGCCGATCGAGAACATCACGTTGCCGTAGAAGCTGCGCAGCTCCATGCCCATGCCGCCGGGGAACTGGGTCAGCCCGTGCCAGTGCGCCCGCTCGTCGAGGCCCCAGCCGACGTGCGACATGCCGTAGCCGCGCGGGTCGTGGAACGATTCGATGTAGCTGCGCAGCAGGTCGGCGTCGAGGCCGGACGAGCCCGCGCCGCCGCGGATGTCCTGGATGAAGCCCTTTTCGATGGTCAGCTCGACCGGCGTCTGCACGTAGGTGTTGAACGGCAGCAGCACGTCGCCGGGCGCGAGCACGATCTTGCCGTCCACGCCGTCGTCCGAACCGCCGGTGAAGACGAACGCCGCGGGCCAGTGGTCCCAGCGGCCGGGCTGGTCGGTGTAGCCGTACTCGCTCATCGTCGGGTACACGCCCAGCTGGTAGGTCACGTCCGTCCCGTGTGGACTGGTGATCCGCATGGTCTTGGCCTTGGCCAGCAGTTCCGCGCCGATCTCGACCCGCTCGCGCAGTTCCTTCGTCGGCATCAGCCGGGCCAGCAGCTCGGGCGGTTCGACGGCGGTCAGGATCCGGGTGCCGGCGGCCTGGATCGCGAACTGCTCCTCGCTGAACAGCAGGAACGTGCAGTCCACGACCATGTCCGCGGCCTTCAGCGCGTCCACCGCGAGCGGCAGCTGGTCAAGGCCGGACTGCCCGACCGCCCACGCGCCGGACGCGCTCGCCGGCGACGGCAGCCGCATGTGATAGGTCGCCGCGCCGAGCTGCTGGGCCGCCCAGAGGAAGGCGTCCGCGTACTCCGCGCGCTCGGCGCCGCGCGTCAGGACGACGACCGTCTCCCCCTCGTGCACGCCGGAAAAAGTCAGCTGGCGCAAGCAGATGTCGTTGAACAGGTTCTGGTCCATGGCGACCTCCTTTATTGTCCGAATACGGATTATCCGAGTGCGAAAAACATGCCGGGGTCAGCGCGCGAGCAGGTCTTTCAGGGCCGAGCGCAGTGCCCGCAGGGCGGGCTCGGGTTCGTCCCAGAAGATCATGTGCCCGGCGTTCTCGATGCCGACCAGCGGATGCGCCGGGTTGGCCTCCGCGAGCGCGGCGACGTCCGCCTGTGTCACCACGGGACTGTCCGAACCGAACAGCAGCACGGCCGGTCCGGCCAGTTTTTCCCACAGCGGAAGGAATTCCTCGGACTCGAACCCGGCGTGCGTCGCGGCGATCGCGGTCCGGGAGCACGACGCGAGCCAGCCGGCGCGCAGTTCCTGCTCGCGGCGCGGCCACCGGGGCCATGAGGCGGCGACCTCGTCGGCGTCGGTTCCGCGCCGGGCTTGGTCGAGTTGAGCGGCGAATGTGTCCAAAGTGGTCGGATAGGGCCGGTCGGCGTTGCTCATCGGCGGGTCCGCCAGGATCGTGCCTTGAGCGGAATGCGCGGCCTTGGCGGCGATCCGCGCGCCCATCGAGTGGCCGAACAACAGCGGCTCAGAAAGCTGGAGCTGATCGATGACTGCCTCGACGTCCGAAGCGTAGGCATCGAGGTCGTAGCCGGGTCCGTCGTCGGACAGGCCGCGGCCGCGGATGTCCAGCACCAGCGGGCGGACCAGGTCGGTCAGCTCGCGGGCGACGAAGTCCATCGTGATCGCCGGGCTGGTGATGCCGGGCAGGATCACGAGCGGGACGCCGTCGGCCGGGCCGTAGTCGAGGACGTGCAGCCGGACAGAACCGGAGCGTACCCAGACGCTGGTCGCCGGGACGTTCGCCAGTTCGGCGAGCGCGGGCTGGGTCAGCACCCGGTCGGAAACTGAGGACATACGGCAACTCCTAGCGGGCTTTGGCGAGCAGCTCGACGCCCTCGCTCAGGCCGACCACGTCGGCGTATTTGGCTTGCAGGTCAAAGAGAGCGGCGTCGTGCGGTCCGCGCGCACGGTCGCCGCAGGCGTCCCGGGCGACGAGCGTGTTGAAGCCGGACTGCACGGCGTCGACGGCGGTGGCTCGTACGCAACCCGAAGTCGTCGCACCGCAGACCAGCACGGTGTCCGCACCGAGGCCGGTGAGCAGGGCGGCGAGGCTCGTTCCGTGGAACGCGGACGCGCCCTTCTTGACGATCAGGTGGTCGGTGTCGCGCCGTTCCAGCCGCGGATCGAGCGCGACTTCGGCGCTTCCGTCGCGCAGGCTGCGCATGCCGGGAGCCTTGCGCAGCCACGCGATGGCGTCGCCGTCCGCCTCGGCGGGGGTGTAGCTGATCGCGGTGTAGACGACCGGGGCACCGCTCTCGTGCGCGGCCCGGACCAGCGCGTCGGCGGCCTCGACTTCGGCGGAAAGGTCTGCGCCGGAAGGGAAACCCGGTTCAGTGAAGCCACGGGTCAGGTCGACCACGACCAGCACCGGCGCGGTCCCCCTCGGCACCGCGGCGCCGAAACCCGCGCGGGCGTAGGTTTGCTCGGTCTCGGCGCCGTGCAGTCCGTTCTCAGGCGCGTTCACGCAGCAGCTCCTTGATCAGTTTGTGCTGTGACCGGACCCGGCCCAGCAACCAGCCCTGGAACAGCCCGAGCGCGCCCGCCGCGACGACCGGGAGATAGCGCTTCGCGTTGGGCGGGAGCAGCATCGCCAGACCGTCGAGCGAATCCGAGGCAGGCGCGGCCGCAGCCGACGTCGGCTCGGGTGCGGTACCGCCGTTTTCCAGCAGCTGACCGAGATTCTGTGCGAACTGCTGCAGGATCCGGTTCGACACCGTGCTGATCGCGCCCTTGCCGAACTGCGCGATCTTGCCCCGCACCACGAGATCCGTGTGCAGATTCAGCGACGACCCCTTCGGACCCGGCACCAGAGTCAGCGTGACGTCCGCTTCGGCGTCGCCGTTGCCGTGGCTGTCCGCGCCCCGGGCCGACAGCCGCAGCCGCCGCTCGCCCTCGGCGATCTCGGTGAACCGCACCTTGCCCGCGTACGCGGCGCTGACCGGGCCGACCTTGAACTTGACCTTGCCGAGGTAGGACTCGCCGTCCCGGCCCTCCAGCACCGCGCCGGGCAGGCAGCCCGCGACCCGCTCGACGTCGTTGAGCAGCGCGAACACCGTGTCCGGATCGCCGGGGAGGTCAAGGGTGTTCTCGAGAATCATCGGACAGCGTCCTCTTTCCTGCCGGTTCGCTTGGCGGCGGTCGCCTCGATCGCGTCCACAATGGTCTGATACCCGGTGCAGCGGCACAGATTCGACGACACCGTCTCCCGGATCTCCTCGCGCGTCGGCGACGGCTCCTGCGCCAGGAATCCTTCGGCCAGCATGAGGAATCCGGGCGTGCAGAACCCGCACTGCAACCCGTGGTGTTCTGAAAACGCCTGCTGCAAATCGTTCGGTTCTTCCGGCGTGCCGAGGTCTTCGACAGTCCGGATCGCGCAGCCTTCCGCCTGCACGGCGTACATCAGGCAGGCGCGCACCGGTTCACCGTCGACCAGAATCGTGCACGCCCCGCAGACGCCGTGCTCACAACCGACGTGCGTGCCGGTGAGGCCCACGTTGTGCCGCAACACATCGAGCAGCGTCCACCGGGGTTCGACGAGCAGTTCGTGCTCCTCGCCGTTGACGGTCAGGACGATCAGCTGTTTGTCGGTCATGCGCCGGTGCCCGCTTTCTCCCGGTCGGCCGCGGTGAGCGCGGCGAGGACGGCTTCGGGGTGGATCGGGGTCTGCTCCAGCTGGACCCCGGTGCGCCAGAGGAGGTCGTTGACCGCGTTCAGCACCGCCGCGGGCGCGCCGATCGTGCCGCCCTCCCCTGCTCCCTTCGCGCCGCTTTCGGTGAAGGCGCATGGGGTTTCGAGGTGGTCGACGGTGATGTCGGGGATCTCCGCGGCGGTCGGGACGAGGTAGTCGATGAAGCTCGCCGCCGACGGTTCGCCGTTCTCGGCGTAGGTGACCTCCTCGAACAGCGCGCCGGCGATGCCCTGCGCGATGCCGCCGCGCGCCTGCCCGTCGACCACCTTCGGGTTGATCACCACGCCGCAGTCCTCGACACAGGCGTAGCGGAGGATTTTGACCTGGCCAGTGCCCGGGTCGGCCTCCACCACGACCGCGTGGGTGGCGTTCGAGAACGTACCGTCGCCGGGGACGTCGAACGCGGCGGTGGCGGTGAGCGTCGGCTCGGCTTCCTTGGGCAGCAGGTGGCTGCGCAGGTACGCGACGTCGGCGATCTCCTCGAACGAGAGCCGTCGGTCGGGGTCGTCGAGCTGGATCACTCCCCCGTCACCGTCGAGTCCGACGTTCTCGACGCGGGTGTCCAGCAGGTGCGCCGCGATGACGCAGAGCTGCTCGCCCAGCCGGGTCGCCGCCGTCGCCACCGCGGAGCCGCCGATGGTCACCGACCGCGAGGCGAAAGTGCCCCAGCCGTAGGAAATCCGCTCGGTGTCGCCTTGCCGCAGCTTGACCTTGGCGAGGTCCACGCCGAGCCGTTCCGCGACGATCTGCGCGAACGTCGTTTCGTGGGATTGTCCGTGGTTGATCGTGCCGCTGGTGACCACGACGGAGCCGGTGAGGTCCATCCGGATCTCGCTCACGTCGAACCCGGGGACGACGGTCATCTTCCGCTTCGCGAACGCCTCGGAACCGTAGCCGGTGCGCTCGGAGAAGCAGCTGTAGCCGATGCCGATGTGCGGGTTCTTCCCGCGCAGCTCGTACCAGCCCTCGTCGCGGAGGATCTTTTCGCCCAGCTCCAGCGATTCGAGGTAGCTGCCCGGGTCGTAAGTCACCTTGTTGATGCCCGTGTACGGGAACTCGGTGATCACATTGCGCCGGCGGATCTCCACCGGGTCGAGGCCGAGCCTGCGCGCGGCCAGGTCCATGATCCGCTCCATCACCATGACGTACTGCGGACGGCTGACCCCGCGATACGGCGCGGTCGGCGCTTTGTTGCTGGTGATCGCCCTCGCCCGGACGCGATACGCCGGAACCCGGTACACCGACGGCATTTCCGCCGCCGCCATCAGCGGTTCGATGCCGACGGTGAACGGATAGCACGAGTACGCGCCCATGTCGCACACGATGTCGGACTCCAGCGCGGTCAACTGGCCATCCTCGGTGAACGCTGCGCGCGTGCGGTACCGCTGCTCGCGCGCGAGGAACCCGGACGCGAGGGCTTCGCTGCGATCCTCGATCCATTTCACCGGACGCCGCAACAGTTTCGCCGCGGCCGCGACCGCGATTTCCTCCCGCCCGACCACGCATTTCTGTCCGAAGCCGCCGCCCATGTCCGGGACCACCACGCGCACCGACCGCTCCGGAATCCGCAGCGAACGCGCCAGCACGGTACGGACCTGGTGCGGCACCTGGCTGCAGGTCTGGACGAGAAGCTGCTCGTCGCGGTCGTCCCAGGACGCCACCGCGCCGCGCGTCTCCAGCGGCAACGCGTTCTGCCGCCCGCTGCGGGTGACGAGCTCGATCACGCATCCGTCCGCGAACGCTTCGTCCACGCCCGGGGTGTCGAACGACGTGACATCCAGCAGCACGTTGCTCGGTGCGTCCTCGTGCACCAACGGCGCGTCCTCGGCGAGCGCGGTCTCCTCGGACACGACGGCGTCGAGGACCTCGTAGCCGACCTGCGCGGCCTCGATGCCGTCCTCGACCGCGTACGGATCCTTCGCGATGACCAGCGCGATCGGCTCGCCGACGAACCGCACCTTTCCGCGCGCGAGGATCGGCATCGTGGTCGGCGTGAACTCCTCCGGCGGACGGTCCAGCAGCGCGACCATGTCGCCGAGCTGGAGATCTTCCGCCGAGTACGCGGCTACGACGCCGTCCACCTCACGGGCGGCGCTGAGGTCGAGCTCGGTGATCTTGCCGTGCGCGACGGTCGCGCGCACGAACCCGGCGTGCAGCATGCCGTGGAGGTGGATGTCGTCCACGAACCGTCCCCGGCCGGTGACCAGCCGAGGATCCTCGCGGCGGCGCACGGACGCGCCGATCCACTTGCCGCCCCGGCCGTCGAACCTGGGTTCTTCGGATGCCATCAGCGCTCTCCCCTCTCCCACGCCTGGCCCAAACTTCGTGCCACCAACGTCCGCGTCAGCGCACGCCGGTAGTCCGCGCTCCCCTGCGCGTCGCCCCGCGGATCAATCGCCTCCGCCGCCGCCCGGCCGCAAGCCGCGAACAACTCCGGCCCCGGCGCGCCGCCCGCCAGCACCTCCTCGGCCTCCGGAACCCGCAACGGCGCGGGCGCGACCCCGCCGAGCACCACGCGGCCGCCTTCCAGCGAACCGTCCGTGCGAGGTTCGAGCGTCACCGCCGCCGCGACCGTCGCGAAATCCCCAGCCCGCCGGGAAAACTCGGTCAACGCGGCTTTAGGCGCGGCCCGGGTGAACCGGACCTCGGTCACGACCTCGTCCGCCTCCACCGCAGTCGCGTAGAAGCCGTAGAACATCTCCCCCGCCGGGATCTCGCGGCGGCCGTTCGGTCCTTCGGCGACGATCACCGCGTCCAGCAGCAGCGCGAGCATGCACCACTCCGCGGTGGCGTCGCCGTGCACGAGGCTCCCGCCGACCGTGCCGCGCGACCGGATCGGCAGGTGCCCGACGTACCGCATCGCCTCCGCCAGCACGGCGAAACCCGGGCCGAACTGCGCCAACTCGACCTGGCGATGCGTCGTCATCGCGCCGATGCGGAGCGTCGAACCGGACTGGACGATGTCCGTCATCCCCGGCAGGTCCCGCAGCCGCCCGAGGTCGACCAGGTCGCTCGGGCGGGCCAGGCGGAAGCTCATCATCGGCATCAGGCTCTGCCCGCCCGCGATCGCTTTCGGCTCCCGCCCTTGCCCGGCGAGGTCGGAAAGCAGGCCGACGGCGTCGGCGACGTCGTGCGCCCGGTGGTAGGCGAACGCGGCGGGCTTCATGCGATTCCCTTTCTGCTGCGCAGAATCAGACTGCGTCCATTTCGGACTGGTGCGGCGCGGGCGCGGTCTCGCCGTCGATGTGGTCCAGCTCCCGGCCCCGGGTTTCCGGTGCACAGAAGACCATGAACACCACGGCCCCGACGACGAGCAGGCCGAGCAGCGTGAACGTCAGCGGCAACCCGAGCACCGGCCACAGCACACTGCCGAACAGCAACGGCGCGAACCCGGTCACCGCCCGGCTCGACGACGACGCCCAGCCGAAGCCCGACGCGCGCAGCTCCGTCGGGTACAGCTCGGACACGAAGGCGTACATCACCGGGATGACGATGAGCGAGAACAGCCCGAACGCGCCGATCGCCACCACCGCGGCCCCGGCCGACCCGAGCACCAGCGAGAAAATCACCAGCGTGACCGCGGCGAGCGGCCCGGCCGCGGCGATCACCCGCTTGCGGCCGATGCGGTCCACGAGCAACACCGCCACCACGACTCCGACGATACCGAGCGCGTTCATCAAAGTGGTCGAGGCGAACGCGGCGATCTCCCCGAAGCCTTGTGCCTTGAGGATCGACGGCATCCAGCTCAGCGCGGCGTAGTACACCAGCATCACGGTGATGAACAACGCCCAGGCGACGCCGGTGACCTTCGGGTTGTACGCCCACACCCGGCGCAACTGGTCGACCGCCGCGAACAACCCGCCGCCGCGCTTGTCCTCCTCGATCGCCGGCGGAATCCGGTACTGCTCCTTCGGCGCGCCCGTGCGCTCGACGAGATCGTCGATGACCAGCCGGGCTTCCGCCTCGCGTCCCTTGCGCACCAGGTACAACGGCGATTCCGGAACCCCGCGCCGCGCCCAGAACAACAGCACCGCGGGCAGGATCATCAGCACCAGCATCCACCGCCAGTTCCCGGAAACCGGAACCAGCAGCGTCGCGGACGCCCCGGCCAGCGTCGTGCCGACCGGCCACCAACCGTCCATTGCGGACAGTACGCGCCCGCGTTGCTTGCGCGGCGAGAATTCGCTGACAATGGCGTAATCCACCGGAATACACCCGCCGAGCCCGACTCCGGCAAGGAACCGCAGCAGCAAGAACACTTCGATGTTCGGCGACAACGCCGCGAATACCGAGAAGAAAGCGAACAACAGCAACGTAATGCTGAACGCGCGCTTGCGGCCGATCCGGTCCGCGACCGTCCCCCAGGCGACCGCCCCCACCGCCATGCCGATCAAGTTGGCGGTGGCGACGAACCCCCGCTGCGTGGCCGACAGCCCGAATTCCGTGCCCACCAACGGGGTGAGGAATCCGTTCAGTGCCACGTCCCAGGCGTCGAACATGTAGCCGAGCCCGCCGATGAGGAAGATCTTGCCCTGGACGCGCCAGCGCCACGGCAAGTCTTGGACCACCTGGTCTCCGGTACGCATAGCCTTTGCTCCTTTGCGAAGTCTGCGTGTGCCGTTTCGTGCTATCGGGCGAACTGGTAGTGAATGGATTCGTTGTCGGGGTCGCCCAGCGGGGTTCCGTTCCACAGCCAGTCGTAGGACACATCGGACTCGCCGTCGAAGCTCCGGAGCTTTTCGTCGCGCTCGCGCTGCTCCGGACCGTCCGGGAGATGGTAGAAGCTCATGTTCCGCAGCGACGCGTCCTGAACCATCCCAGCATGTTTCGCGCGCCGGTGCACGTACCGGGTCAACGCGCTGTCGATCCCCTCGCGGGTCGCCTGCCCCAACTCCTCCGCGAGAACCGCCCCGTCCTCCATCGCCTGCGACGCCCCTTGCGCCTGGTACGGAAGCATTGCGTGGCAAGCGTCCCCGAGCAACGCGACGCGCCCGTCCACCCACACCGGATCGCGCCGCCGCCGGTACATCGCCCAGACCGAGACGTCGTCCTTGGCCTTCGACAGCATCGTCGGCACGCGATCGTCCCAATCGGAGTATTCCGCCGCGAGCTGCTCAGCGCTGGCCGGCGCGCTCCAGTTTTTCTCGACTTCCTCCGTGCACGGCACAATCGCCACCACGTTCAGGAATTCGCCGCCGCGGATCATGTAGTGGACGAGGTGCTTGTCCGGGCCGTACCAAATCGTGGAGTGGTAACGGTCGACCAGGAACCTCGTTGCCGGGTCCGCCGCGATCGAGTCTCCCGGGATCAACGCCCGGTACGCCATCTCGCCGGAGAAGGCGAGGGTATCGTCGAATCCGGCCAGATCCCTTACGGCAGAACGAATCCCGTCCGCACCCACGACGACGTCGCCCTCGAACCGCCGCCCGTCCTCGGTGATCACGGCGGGCCGCTCCGGGTTGCCGCGATCAAGGTCGACCACCTTCGCCGCGGTCACCACCTTCACGACCGGCCCTGCTCCTTCGGGGTCGATACACGCTTTTAGGAGAACGGAATGCAGGTCCGCCCGGTGGTAATGCCAGTACGGTGCGCCGTACTGCTCGACGACCCGTTGGCCGAGCGGGAGCTGCGCGATGATGCTGCCGTCGGCCCAGCGCCGCCGGACCTGGTCCTGCGGCTCGCACCTGACTTTTTGGAGCTCGGCCCGCAACCCCAGCCCGATGAGAATCCGGCTCGCGTTGGGCGCCGTCTGGATCCCGGCCCCGATCTCGCCCAGCTGCGGCGCCGCTTCGACCACGGTGACCCGCAACCCGCGCTGCCGCAACGACAAGGCGGCGCACAACCCGCCCAACCCGCCGCCGGCGACCACTACCTCGAACGACTGACTCGCCGCCACCTGCTGACCTCCTACCGCTAGCCGCTTCCGGCAGACCCGCACCCGGACGCGGTTAATCCGAACACGGATTATCCGAACACGCAATAGTCGGCGGGGAAGTTTTGCGGGGGTGGGGTGTTTTGGGTGCGATGGGTGGTGGGGTGGTTACCCGGCGAGGTGGGGCAAGGGGGTGCGGGGCTGTTGCGGCTTGGGGTGTTGAGCGGGCGGATTCGGTTGAGTTGCCACTGCCGGGTGTCTGCGGTCGATTTCGCAGTGCTGGATCATCCCGGCTGGACTGGTCGCGCAGGAATGTTCCGGCGGGGCTGGTGCTGCGGGATTGTTCCGGCTAGGCCCGGTGTCGCAGGACTGTTCCGGCCGGACTGATGCTGCGGGATTGTTCCTGGCGGGCTGGTACCGCACGAATGCTCCCACCGGACCGATGCCACGGGACTGTTCCTGGCGGGCTGGTACCGCACGAATGCTCCCACCGGACCGATGCCACGGGACTGTTCCTGGCGGGCTGGTACCGCACGAATGCTCCCACCGG
>NZ_JBSFNS010000022.1:0-515 GCF_053587275.1 Amycolatopsis sp. NPDC003676 | reverse complement strand
GGACCGATCCCGCAGCACTGCTCCGGCCGAACCAGCGCCGCAGGATCGTTCCCGCCGGACTTGATGCTGCGGGGCTGTCGGCTAGGCCCGGTGTCGCAGGACCGTTCCGACCGGGCCGATGCTGCGGGACTGCTCTTGGTGGGCTGGTACCGCACGAATGTTCCCGCTGGACTGGTACTGCAGGACTGTTCCGGCTAGGCCCGGTGCCGCAGGACTATTCCCGCCGGACTGATCCCACAGCACCGCTCCAGCCGAACCAGTGCCGCAGGACCGTTCCTGGCAGACCGGCGCTACGGGCCTGTCCCGAACGGCGAGGCTGTCCGCGAGGGTTCCCCTCCCGAAACCATGGTGCGGCGGGGCACCCCGAAGCCAAGTGTGCTGACGGTCTGGGGTTGCTTGTCAAGGCGGGAAAGATGCCTTGTGACAGCTCAAACGAGGGGGTGGAACCTGACCAGCGAAGAGCTCCTCACCGTGCTCGCGGCGATCGGGCACACCCAGCGGCTGCGCATCATCGC
>NZ_JBSFNS010000021.1:0-101336 GCF_053587275.1 Amycolatopsis sp. NPDC003676 | reverse complement strand
GGTGTTTTTGTACACGACGGTTGCCAATATTGTGGAGCGTCCTGAAGGGGTCAAGTCGACGACCGTCGCGACGCCGACCACGGTGGCCCCGCCTTCGCGCAGCGCCTCGACCGCGGTGAGCACGCTGCCGCCGGTGGTGGAGGTGTCCTCGACGGCCAGCACCCGCTGCCCGCGCACCTCCACGCCCTCGATCCGGCGCTGCATCCCGTGTTCCTTGATCGCCTTGCGGACGACGAACGCGTCGAGCACCACGCCCTCGGCCGCCGCGGAGTGCAGCATCGCCAGCGCCACCGGGTCCGCGCCGAGGGTGAGCCCGCCGGTCGCGACGTAGTCCCAGTCAGCGGTGAGCTGCCGCAGCAGCTTGCCGATCAGCGGGGCGGCCGCGTGCTGCAACGTCGCCCGCCGGAGGTCGATGTAGTAGTCGGCTTCCTTGCCCGAGGCCAAGGTGACCTTGCCGTGCACGACGGCCAGTTCGCTGACCAGCCTGGCCAGTTCGAGCTTCGCAGTTTGATCCAACCCGGGGTACGCCACGGCCGAGAGTCTTACACACGCCACCGACAACTTCCGCGCGTCACTCCCCGGTCGCGACGGCCGTCACCGGACGCGTCCGGGTCGCCACCCAAGCCGGGAGGACCGCGGCGGCCAAGGCGAGCACGATCGCGGCCGCGATGATCACCAGGTAGATGGAGATCGGCCCGTCCGGCAGCACCCGGCCGGTCGCGACAAGACAGAACGGCACGATCGCGCCCGCCGACACGACGGTGCCTGCCACGATGCCGATCGCGGCGATCAGGCCGCCTTCGCTCGCGGCCATCCGCAGCACCTGGCCGCGGGTGAAACCGCCGAGCCGCTGCAGGCCGAATTCCCGCCGCCGTCGTGAAGTCGCCATGACCAGGGTGTTCACCACGGAGATCACCGTGTAGCCGACGATCATGCCGACCAGCAGGTAGTTCACCCACGCGCCGGTCTCGTCGTTCTTGGCGTTCGCGGCGGCCAGCGTGCTCCGGTCGCCGACGGACACCGGGAGACCGGCGGTCGCGGCGGTCAGGCTCTGGGTCAGCCGGGCCTGGTCGACGCCGGGCGCGGCGCGGACGAGCACCTGCTTGGCGAGACCGGAAGTGGTGTGTCCGGCGAGCAGTTCGGCGGGCAGCAGGAGCTGTTCGGCACCGTCCCGCTGCTGCACGATCGCGACGATGCGAAGGGTCCGGTCGGTCCCGTCGCCGAAACGGAGCGTGACGGAATCGCCGACGGAACGGGAGACCTCGGCGGCGGCGGGCAACGCGATTGTGTCGCCTTTCAGGTCGGCGAGATTGCCTTTCACGACCGCGGCGGCGTTGGTCGTCGCGTCGGTGAGGCCGAGCGCCGGGTAGCCCTTCTTGGTCTGGTTCTCGTCGAACGGCGCGGTGATGAACGCGCGGCTGCTGACGTAGGTCGAGACCGCCGCGACGCCGTCCGCGTGCCGGATCCGGTCGACCGCCTCGGGCGAAACCCCGGTGGGACCCGCGACGATCGCGTCGGCACGGAGGTCTTCGGCGAAGGACTGTGCGGAGGCGGCGGTGGTCGTGGTCTGCAGGTAGATGTTGGCGGTCGCGATGCCGACGGCGAGCATGATCGGTGTGACCGCGCCGGCCACCCGGGTGGCCGCGTTGCGCGTGTTCGTGATCGCCAGCCAGCCGGTGACGCCGCTGAACAGGCGCATCGGACCCTGCAACAGGATCGCGGTCAGCTTCGTGACGCCCGGGCTGATCATCGCGACGCCGATCGCCCACAGCATCACCGCCGGACCCGCGGTGCTCGCCGCGATGGGTCCCGTCATCACCGTGAGCGTGACGATGCCCAGCGCGGTCCCGCCGCCGAAGCTCAGGATGGCGAAGATCAGCCGCACCGGAGTCAGCCAGCCGCGCGGCACGGAGGCTTCGGCGAGCGCCTCGGTCGGCCGGATGCGGCCGACGCGGAATCCGGCCACCAGCGCGGAAATCCCGACGGCGAGCAGGGTCGCGCCCGCCGCGATGATCATCGGGATCCAGCCCTGGTGGAACTGCACGGCGGGCGAAATGAACCCGCCCGAGGTGAACTGCCCGAACAGCCACCCGCCGAACACCGGGCCCAGCGCGGCCGCGGCTCCGGTCGCGAGCACGCCGATGACCAGCGCTTCGCCGAGAACCATGCGACGCAACTGCCGCGGGGTCGTGCCGATCGCGCGCAGCAGAGCCAATTCCCGCTGCCGCTGGCGCACCGACAGCATCAGCGTGCTCGCGATGACGAACACCGCGACCGAGAGGGACAGCCCGCCCGCGACACCGGACAACGGGATCAGCCTGCCGCCGCTCGCCTGTGCCTCCGGGAATTCGGCGAGTCCGCGCTCATCCCCAGTCAGCACGGAAACGCCGGAACCCAGCTGCAAAGCGGCGGGATTGTCAGTGCCGACACCGAAATAGTCGACCTTGCCGGGGTGGCCGGAGAGCTGATCGGCCACGTTGTCGGCGAAGAACGCGTCGGGACGATCACTGACCTGAGCGACGCGGTATTGGCGCATCGACCCCTGCACCGCAAGGTCCACAGTGGATCCAACCGCCACGCCACTAGCCGCGGGCAGCACCACTTCGTCGGCACGCGGTGCAGGACCGGGCAGTCGAGCGGACTCCCAGCCGTGCGCGACGAGAGGCTGCTTGCCCAGGGATACCGGGAAATTCACCTCACCGACCACAGTGGACACTCCAGGCGTCGCGCGAATCTTCTCCGCCAGCGACCGGTCCAGCAGGACCCGCTCCGGCAGCGCGACCGACTGCGTCTTGGGCTTCTCGGAATTCTTCCGAAGCTCGAAATCCTGTTGCCCGGCAACCACAGCCGACGCCCAGGCCAGCCGGTGAGGCGGCGTCGCGGACCGGATCCCGGTCTCCATCAAACCGGCGCAGGCGGACACGATCACCGCGCCGAGGAACGCGGCCACGAACGCGGCGATGAAGCCGCCGGTGCGGAAACGCAAGGTGCGCAAGGCAAGGCTGAACATCAGAAGCCGCCCACCGGCATCCGGTCGGCCCAGGCGCCGAGGTGGGTCATGCGTTCCGCGACGGCAGCCGCGGTCGGCCGGAGAAGCTCGCCGGCGACGCGGCCGTCAGCGAGAAAGACAACCCGGTCGGCATAAGAGGCCGCGACGGGATCGTGCGTCACCATCACGACGGTCAGCCCGCCGCGCACCGATTCCGACAGCAGGCCAAGGATTTCGCCCGCGGTACGCGTGTCGAGTGCGCCGGTCGGCTCGTCGGCGAAGAGCACCGCCGGACGGCTGACCAGCGCGCGAGCGATCGCCACCCGCTGCTGCTGGCCGCCGGACAACTGGCCCGGCAGGTGCTTGCGCCGGTCGCTCAGTCCGACGTGCCCGAGCATGTCGGCGACGCGGCGGCGGTCCGGCCGACGGCCGGCCAGCCGCAGCGGCAGCACGACGTTCTGCTCGACGGTCAGCGCGGGCAGCAGGTTGAACGCCTGGAAGACGAACCCGATCTTGTCCCGGCGCAGCTTCGTCAGCTGCGTCTCGGAGAGCTTGCCCAGCTCCTGGTCGTCGAGCAGCACGGACCCGCTGGTCGGCCGGTCGAGCCCGGCCGCGCAGTGCAGGAACGTGCTCTTGCCCGAGCCCGACGGGCCCATCACCGCGGTGAACCCGCCGCGCGGAAAGGACAGGCTCACCCCGTCCAGTGCCGTGACCCGGCCGTATTCCTTGCGGACGGATTCGAGCCGCACCGCTTCCCCAGTCGCCATGGGGAAAACGCTATGGGTTTACGGGAGAAAACACCCTGGGGCGCACACGCCGGGACGGGGTAGGGCTGTCCCTACCTCTCAGGTGCGGCGGCGGTTGCCGAGCCCGCCCGCGAGCTTGCGCAACACCGGCCGCGGCAGCAGCCCGCCGATCCCGACCAGGGCTTTGTACTGCAGGCTCGGCACCGAAATCACCTTGCCGCGACGCAGGTCAGCGAGGGCCTCGTCGACCACCTGGGCCACGTCGAGCCAGAACGCCTTCGGTCCTTCCCGTTGCAGGCCGGCACGCTCGTGGAACTCGGTGTAGGTGAAGCCTGGGCACAGCGCCATCATCCGCACCCCCTTCGGCAGCGACATCGCGATGCCCTCGGTGAACGACGTGACCCAGTTCTTGCTGGCGGTATAGGTCGAGCCGCGGCCGGAGAAGAAGCCGGCGACACTGCTGACGTTGATCACGTCGCCGCGGCCGCGCTCGACCATGCCCGGCAGCGCCGCCCTGGTCAGCTGCAGCACAGCGGTCACGTTGACGTCGAGCTGACGCTGCAGGTCCTCGGCCGGGATCTCCCAGAACTCGCCGCTCAGCCCGAAGCCCGCGTTGTTGACCAGCAGGTCGATCGGCTGGGTTTCGAGCAGCTCGGCGACCTGCTTGCGGCCGTCCACTTCGGACAGATCAGCGGACAGCACGGTGACCTCAACGCCGTGCTGCGTGCGCAGCTGCTCGGCCAGCGCGTTCAGCCGCTCCTCGTCGCGGGCGACCAGGACGAGGTCGTGCTTCTCGGCGGCGAGCCGGCGCGCGAATTCCGCGCCGATGCCCGCGGTGGCTCCAGTGATCAGAGAAGTGGTGGTCATGTGGGTGAAGCTACCCGTTTTTCAGCTGCGTCCGCCCTGGTGGCGCAGTATGGTCCGGCGCATGGGCAAGCACACCAAGCGGACGCCCGGATATCTGCCCCGGATGGCCGCCGGTGCGGCGCCCCTCGCTCTGTTGCTCGCCGGCCCGGCCGCGGCGCTGGCGGACACCCCGCGCGGGGGACTGCCGCTCGACCTGCACCAGCACGGTTCTTCCTCCGACCTCCAATTCACCCGCGACGAGACGCTCGCGACGCGCGACCTGCCCGCGTCCGCCGCGTCGAACCTGCGCCAGACGCTCGGCCAGGACACTGCCGGCCAGTCTCAGACGCACGACCTGCGGCTCGGCGAACCGGGCCGCGCGTTCAGCGGCAACGACCTTGGCGTGCACCACACGCAGCCGTTCGACGGTGCCCACGTGGCCGGTCTGGACCAGTCGATGCGGCACGGCGTCCAGCTGCCGCACGGCGTCGACGCGCTTTCCAGCAGCAAAACCGGCACCGAGACCGGTCTGGCCGGCCGGTTCTCCGGCGACCTGATGAGCGGCACCCGCTTCGAACGCACTTCCGCCGACGCCGTCGACCTCGGCCCGGCGGGCTCGGTGGTCTCGAACTCGGACGAAAGCGTGCTCGGCCAGTTCACCGGCAAACTCGACGTGACGCGGCTGGAGTCGACCGAGCGGCACAGCGTGTCCGGCGACCTCGGCCCGCTGCACGCGCTGGCCGCGACGAGCCAGTCGACGGCCGAGCACACCGACCGGTTCCACGGCGAACTGTCGGCGGCGGACATCGCGGCGGCGCGGACGAGTACCGCTTCTACCCTGGGTGTTCCGGTTACCCGGAGCCAGCACGTGGGCGCCGAAGTGCTCGGAAAACCGGTCATCGACAACGGATGGACAGTTTCCGGACCGCCGTTCACCTTCTCGCCCGGCTGAGTTCATCGACTTGCCGAGTCCGCTTTCGGCAACCGAGTCCGGACCGTTTCCGGATCGTGAAACGGTCCGCTTGGCTCGCGGCCCTGACCTGCTCAGTGTCACCCGTTCGCCGTAAGCGACGCCGGGTTTACTTCACCCACCGTGGTTATTTATCGGGGGAATCCCGGTCCGACCAGGTGGGCCCGCCCCCGGGAGAGTCCCCAGCGTCAGGCCCGCATCCGCTTGGATAGCCTGCGGGGCGTGGTCGACCTCGAATCCGTTGCCGCCGAATCGGCGTCTGCGACAGCTATCGGCAAGAGCCAAGCCGGTCGTCGGGCGCGGTTGCTCGCTGCGGTTTTCGGAATCGCCGGCGCGATCCTCGCGATCGCGGTGCCGTTCCTGCCCGTCACGCTCGAGCAAACCACCCTCGACTGGCCGACCGCCCAGGGCACCAGAGCCGTGACCGCCCCGCTGACCGCGCAGGCGCCGATCTCGCTCGACGCGAAGGTCCCGTGCACGACCGCGCGGGCGCTCGACGCGCGCACCGACGGCAGCGCCGTGCTGTTCAGCACCAACCCGCCGAACTCCGGCATCGGCGTCGTCACCGGGATGGCGCTGCAGGTCGGAAACGGCCAGCTCACGCTTTCCTCACAGGGCCAGCAGCTGGGCTCGGCCCCGGTCGGCGACGGCGATTGCACGATCACCGTGCACACCGACGCGAAGCGGACCACCGCGTCCGTCGGCGGGACCCGGATCGCTGACGTC
The DNA here is from genome assembly GCF_053587275.1 of Amycolatopsis sp. NPDC003676. Taxonomy (NCBI): domain Bacteria; kingdom Bacillati; phylum Actinomycetota; class Actinomycetes; order Pseudonocardiales; family Pseudonocardiaceae; genus Amycolatopsis; species Amycolatopsis sp. NPDC003676. The sequence goes on along the minus strand of NZ_JBSFNS010000021.1, from coordinate 95,059 downwards.
ACCGACGACCACCGGCCGCAGCTCACCGGCTACTACTCAGACCTCACGAACCAGGACGACACGCACGGCCTCTCGGTCTCCGCGCAGGTCGACAACCGCTGGGCCAGCACCGCGACCGGCATCAAGCTCGCCGCCATCGTGCTGTCGGTGCTCTGCTTCATCGGCGCGGTGCTCGCGCTGTACCGCCTGGACCGGCTTTCCGGCCGACGCGCGCCCCGGCTGGCCGCGCGCGGCTGGTGGAAGCTGAAATTCCTCGACATAGCCGTGCTCGGCACGCTCGTCGTCTGGTGGCTGATCGGCGCGATGACCGCCGACGACGGCTACTTCACGACCATGGCTCGCGTCCGCGGCGACGCCGGTTACATCGGCGAGTACTACCGATGGTTCGCCGCGCCGGACGCGCCGATGGCGTGGTTCGTCGATGTCTACGCGGCGATGGCCAAGGTCAGTTCGCTCACGCCGTGGATGCGGCTGCCGTCGCTGTTGATGGGCGTCGCCTGCTGGATGCTGATCAGCCGCGGCGTGCTTCCTCGGCTTGGCAGGCAGGTGCGGATCAGCAGTGCGGCCGGCTGGGCGGCGGGCGCGGTGTTCCTCGCCTTCTGGCTGCCCTATGACAACGGTCTGCGCCCGGAAAACCTGGTCGCGCTGCTGTCGCTGATCTCGATCTGCTGTGTCGAACGCGCGGTGGCCACCCGGCGGCTGGGTCCGGCGGCGATCGGGCTGACCGTCGCGGCGCTGTGCGTCGCGGTCAACCCGCACGGGCTGATGGCCGTGCTGCCGTTCGTGGTCGGGCTGAAGCCGCTGGCGAAGATCGTGCTCCGGCACGCGCGCCAGTTCGGCTGGGTGCCGGTGCTCGCGCCGATCGCCGCCGCCGGGCTGGTGATTCTCACGCTGATCTTCTGCGACCAGACCCTGCGCGGCGCACTGGAATCGGTGCGGCTGCGGTCGTCGCTCGGGCCGACCGGTTCCTGGTACGACGAGCTCGACCGGTACTCGATGCTGTTCAGCAACGGCCCGGACGGCTCCATGACGCGCCGGTTCCCGGTGCTGTTGATCTTCTTGTGCCTGGCGACCTGCGCGGTCGTGCTGCTGCGGCGCGGCAACATCCGCGGCGCGGCGCTCGGCCCGAGCCGCCGGCTGCTCGGCATCAGCGCACTGTCCTTTGTGGTCTTGGCGCTGGCTCCGACCAAGCACACGCACCACTTCGGCATGCTGGTCGCGGTCGGCGGACCGCTCGCCGCGCTCACCGCGTTGTCGACGAGTACGACCGTGTTGCTCTCGCGCCGCAATCGCGCGGCGTTCTTCGCGGGGCTGATGGTGATCGTCGCGCTGGCCTCCACCGGGCCGAACGCCTGGTGGTACGTCTCGGCCTGGGGTGTGCCGTGGTTCGATCTCCCGCCGCAGGTGTTCGGCATCAAGCTGAGCACGATGGCGCTCGTGGCGGCGGCGGTCGCGCTGGCGATCGCGGCGATCGAGCACATGAAGCACAACGAGCACGAACCGTTCGTACCGCCCGCGCCGGTGGCGAAGGGCGACCTGGAAAACCGCGGCCGCGCGCTGCGGCTCGGACTGGCGCCGTTGTCGACGGTGTGCGCGATTCTGGTGCTGTTCGAAATCGGCAGCATCGCGAAGGGCATCCAGAAACGCTGGGACACCTACAACATGGGTGCCGACAACATCCGCCAGCTGGCCGGGCAAAGCTGCGGGCTGTCCGACTACATCAAGGTCGAACGCGACCCGAAGGCCGGGCTGCTGGAAGCCGCGCCGCAGCAGCCGCAGAACGCCGCGCCCGGCTGGACAGTGCCCGCCGACGCCGACCGCGGCGTCACCCCGAAGGACTGGCTGGCGAGCACCCAGAAGGGCTTCGTCACCAACGGCGGGCTGCCGACCGAGAACGCCGACAGCTGGAACCCGCCGTACCAGTTCGGCAAGGGCAATGCGCCGATCTGGGGCAGCTACCACAAGTCCGGTGACAACGCGGGCGACCTGCGCACGCAGTGGTACTCGGTCCCGGAGCGGGCGCGCGACGGCTCGGTGCCGATCGTGGTCGCCCTCGCGGGCAAGCCCGACGACCCGAACTCGCTGACCGCCGAATTCGGCAAGAACACCCCCGCCGGATTCCAGGTGCTCGGCCGCGAACAGCTCGACTCGAAGAAGAAGGACACCAACTGGCGCGACGCGCGGGTCAGCGTGCCCGAGGGCGCGGACCAGGTGCGGATCGTGGCGAAGGGCCGCGGGCTCGGCAGCGACGGCTGGGTCGCGTTCAGCGCGCCGCGGGCGCCGAAGATCGCGAAGATGACCGACGTCGTCGGGCAGGACCCGGTGTTCCTGGAATGGGCAGCCGCCGCGCAGCACCCGTGCCTGCGCCCGTCGTCGATCCACAACGGGATCGCCGAGGTGCCGAAGTACCGGATCAGCGCGGGCGACGACCTGCGGACTGTCGGCAAGTTCTGGTCCTCGCCGGCGGGCGGCGGGACGTTCGTGTGGATGAACGTGGCCACCCAGATGCAGGCGCTGCCGACGTATCTGGAAGGCGACGTCGACCGGGACTGGGGGACCTTGTACGAGGTGACTCCCGAGGTCTCGAACGCCCTTCCGGCTTCGGCGGCGTTGCATCAGCAGTCGGTTACGCATTCCGGGATCTGGTCGCCTGGGCCGCTGGCCAAGCCCGCCAACCCGACCGGCGAGTCGTAAGCTTTACGTTCGGTGAAGGGCTCCTTGATTGCTTCAAGGAGCCCTTCACGGCTTTTCAGCAGCGGTACCGGGTGAACTGCTCGTTCATGATCAAAAACGCGCCGAGACCATGGAAGTCATTGGTCAGCCGTTTGCGCGCGAAGTAGAAATTCAGGTCGCCGACGTTCGTTCCTTCGCAAATGTCGGCGAGATTCGTCAGCCCGTCCGACCCGATCGAGACCTTCTGCAGCACCCCGGCATAGCCGCGTTGCGCGACCGAGGCATAGGAAGCGGGCAGATATCCGCGTTCGATGGCGCGGGAAACGGTGAACGCGTACATCGAGGACGCGGAGGTCTCGAGCCAGTTCCCGGCGTCGCCGCCGTGGTCGACCACCTGATACCACCGGCCGGTCCGCGGATCCTGGAAGCGGCGGTAGCCGTCGGCCAGGAACTTGACGATGCCGACCAGCTCCGCCCGTCGCGGATGGTCAGCGGGCAGTACTTCGAGGATGTCGATCGCGGCCATCCCGAACCAGCCGATCGCGCGGGCCCAGTGGAAGCTGGAGTGCTTGCCGGGACCGGTCGCCCACGGCTGGGTGCCGCTTTCGTCGTAGGCGTGGTAGATCAGGCCCTTCGCGGGCTCCTTGAGGTGTCCGAAGTAGACGGAGAGGTTCTTGGCGGATTCCTCGTAGCAGTAGGCCGGGTCGTTGAAAACCTTGCCGTACAACGCGAGGAACGGCTGCGCCATGTACACCCCGTCGCCCCACAGCTGATGCTGGCGGCTGACCGCGTGCCACATCCCGCCGTCGCTCGTGCGCGGGTAGGTCTCGAAGCGCTTGCGCAGCTGGTCGGCGGCTTTGCGGTACTTGGCGTCGCCGGTTTCGTTGTACAGCAAGGGAAGCATCTGGCAGGCACGCATCGAGTCGAGGCTGCTGAAGCTGTTGGAGATGCCGTCGGCGGTGATGAAACGGTCGTACCAGGCGACGACGTAGTCGAGGTACTTTTGTTCCTTCGTTCGCCGGTAGAAGAGGTACTGGCCGTAGAAGTAGAGACCGAGCGGGTAGCTCCAGCCGCCGATGGACGCCGGGGTGTAGCGCTTCATGGTGGAGTCGATGACGGCGCGGGACCAATCGCGCGCGGTGGCCGCCGCCGCGATCCCGGGCAGCGCGAGCGTGCCGAGCGCCGCCGCGGTCCCGGCGAGTACCGATCTTCTCGAGAGGGACATGCGGTGTCCTTCCTGCTGTCGGCGGCGGCGGGAAAGAGGTGTCGAACGACCTCTACTCGCCCGCGAAGCGGTCCGGCAAGGTTCCTGTCCGGGTTGTCCGCCGCGATCGCTGGATAGGCGCAGCGGGCCCTCCGGTCAGCGGGAACCTGTCCGCAATGGACACCTGAGCCGGGCGATTAGCCGATATGTCGACGTAACCTGGACGGTTCCGGCCAAACGGGGCGCGCCGACACGGTGCCGCCGTCCGGGTAGGAGGGCTCGGCAGCGATACCCTGACCGGCGTGGGTATCTCGGCGTGGATCTGGTTCGTCATCGCCGCCGTCGCGCTGGTGGCGGGGCTCGGCCTGCTCTTCGCGGACCGGGCCAGGGAAGGCTCGCGCAACCGTGAGCGGCAGCGCTGGGCCCAGTTGCGCGGCTGGCAGTTCGTGGAAGAGGACGAACGGCTGCCCCGGCAGTGGTCGGGGGGCGCGATCGGCTACTTCGGAGCCGACGCGGCGGTGAACGTCGTCGCGGGCTCCACCTTCACCTCCGACGGCCGCCGTCCGGTGTTCATCTTCGACATCGAGTCGCAAGGCCAGGTGCCCGCGGTGGTGGTGGCCGTGCGCTGCAACAAGACGCACCGGGTGCCGGTCGAGATGTGGCTGTCGAGCGTGCCGTTCCAGCGCGAGAACATGCCGGAGATGCTCGGCCCGATCGGCCAGCGCTACGCCTTCGCGGACGATTCCGAGGGTGCCCGCCAGGTCATCACCCAGGACCTCGTCGACGCCGCTGACCAGCTGGGCGGGGACGTCGGGGTGGCGTGGCTGGAGAACGAGTGGGTGCTGGCGAGCGTCGTGCCCGGGGCCGGGCCGTCGCGGCTTGAGCGGCTGCTGCGGGATCTGGGCGAGATCGCGGACATCGTGGACCCGTTTGACGAGGACTACGACTCGAACCGCACTTGGACGCCTTCCGCGGGCACTCCGACGAGCGCTCCTTCTCCGGCGGACACGCAGGCGACGCGGCCGGTCGATACTCGTGCGGTGGACACTACGGCTCCTTCTCCGGCGGACACGCGGGCTACGGAGCGGCAGCCTTCGCCGCCCGCGCCGCGGACTCCGCCTCCGGGCGGGGGCGCGACTCCGGTTTCACCGGCGCGTCCGGCGGATCCGGAGCGCGGGGAAGACGGCTGAGAGCTTGAGACGGGAACCGCCCGGTCGCGTTGCTGCGGCCGGGCGTTTTTACGTTCGGGGCCGGTCGGGGCTGAGGCCTGTGATGAAAGTACGTGAGGGGAACCCTGAGGGAATCTGATTCCGTCAGGGTTCCCCTCACGTACCGCTGAGAGTGTTCCGCGCCGCGAAAGCCCCGAAACGCTGTGAAGGGCTCCTTGAGGGAATCTGGTTCCCTCAAGGAGCCCTTCATGGACCGACGTCAGACCCGCGACACCTTCAGCGTGTCCCCGGTCTCCAGCTCAGGCAGGTCCACCCGCACGGTGTCCCCGTCCCGAACCTCACCCGACAGCAGCTGCTTAGCCAACTGGTCCCCGATCGCCGACTGCACCAACCGGCGCAGCGGACGGGCACCGTAGATCGGGTCGAAGCCGTTCAAAGCCAGCCACTCCCGAGCGCCGTCCGTCACCTCGAGGTGCAACCGGCGCTGGGCCAGCCGCTTCGCCAGCCGTGCGACCTGGATGTCCACAATGGACGTCAGTTGCTCGGTGCCGAGCGCGTGGAACACCACGATGTCGTCCAGCCGGTTCAGGAATTCCGGCTTGAACTGGCGTTGCACGACCTCCATCACCGCGTCGCGGCGTTGGCGTTCGTCGAGCGACGGGTCGGCGATGGCTTGCGAGCCGAGGTTCGACGTCAGGATCAGGATGGTGTTGCGGAAGTCCACCGTCCGGCCCTGGCCGTCGGTCAGCCTGCCGTCGTCGAGGACCTGCAGGAGCACGTCGAACACGTCCGGGTGCGCCTTTTCGACCTCGTCCAGCAGCACCACCGTGTACGGGCGGCGCCGGACGGCCTCGGTGAGCTGGCCGCCCTGGTCGTAGCCGACGTAACCCGGAGGCGCACCCACGAGCCTGGCCACCGAGTGCTTCTCGGAGTACTCGCTCATGTCGATGCGCTGCATCGCGCGCTCGTCGTCGAACAGGAACTCCGCCAGCGCCTTCGCCAGCTCGGTCTTGCCGACGCCGGTCGGGCCGAGGAACAGGAACGAGCCGGTCGGCCGGTCCGGGTCGGCAACGCCCGCCCGCGCCCGGCGCACGGCGTCCGCGACTACCTGGACTGCCTGGTCCTGCCCGATGACGCGGCGGTTCAGCTCCTCCTCCATCCGGAGCAGCTTGCCCGTCTCGCCTTCCAGCAGCCGCCCGGCGGGAATGCCGGTCCACGCGCTGACTACGTCGGCGACGTCGTCCGCGCCCACCTCTTCCTTCAGCATGACGTTCTGCTTGCTGGCCTCGTTCGCGGCCATCGCGGCCTCGAACTCCTTCTCCAGCAACGGAATCCGGCCGTACCGCAGCTCGGCGGCCTTGCCCAAGTCGCCGTCGCGTTCGGCGCGTTCCGATTCGCCGCGCAGTTGCTCCAGTTGCTCCTTCAGCTCACGGACGGTCTCGATCGAGCCCTTCTCGTTCTGCCAACGCGCGGTCAGCGCGGTGAGTTCCTCGCGCTTCTCGGCGAGTTCGGCGCGCAGAGCGGTCAGCCGTTCAAGAGAAGCCGCATCGTCCTCTTTGGACAGTGCCATCTCCTCGATCTCCATGCGCCGCACGGCCCGTTCGACCTCGTCGATCTCCACCGGACGCGAGTCGATCTCCATGCGGATCTTCGACGCGGCCTCGTCGACCAAGTCGATCGCCTTGTCCGGCAGGAACCGTGCGGTGATGTAGCGGTCCGACAGCGTCGCGGCGGCGACCAGCGCGGCGTCCGTGATCCGGACACCGTGGTGCACCTCGTAGCGCTCCTTCAGCCCGCGCAGGATCGCGATGGTGTCCTCCGGCGACGGCTCGCCGACCAGCACCTGCTGGAAACGCCGCTCCAGCGCCGGGTCCTTTTCGATGTGCTGGCGGTACTCGTCGAGCGTGGTCGCGCCGACCATCCGCAGCTCGCCACGAGCCAGCATCGGCTTGATCATGTTGCCCGCGTCCATCGCGCCTTCGCCGGTCGCACCCGCGCCGACGATGGTGTGCAGCTCGTCGATGAACGTGATGACCTGGCCCGCGGAGTCGGTGATCTCCTTCAGCACGGCCTTCAACCGCTCTTCGAACTCGCCGCGGAACTTGGCTCCGGCCACCATCGACCCGAGGTCGAGCGCGACCACTCGCTTGCCCCGCAACGATTCCGGCACGTCGCCCGCGACGATCCGCTGGGCCAGGCCCTCGACGATCGCCGTCTTGCCGACGCCGGGTTCGCCGATCAGCACCGGGTTGTTCTTGGTACGCCGGGAAAGCACCTGCACGACGCGGCGGATCTCGGTGTCGCGGCCGATGACCGGGTCGAGTTCGCCCGAACGCGCGCGCTCGGTCAGGTCGACGCCGTACTTCTCCAGCGCCTTGAACGTGCTTTCGGGATCCGCGCTGGTGATCCGGGCCGACCCGCGCACCTTCGCGAACGCCTCGCGCAGCGCGTCCGGCGTGGCGCCGTGCCGCTTGAGCAGGTCCGCGACCTGAGCGCCTTCGGTGGCGAGTCCGACGAGCAGGTGCTCGGTCGACACGTACTCGTCACCCAGTTCGGTGGCGAGCTTCTGCGCCTGCGTGAGCGACTTGACCGCGGGCGCGTCGAACTGCGGCGTCGACACGGTCGCGCCGGTCGCCGACGGCAGCCCGTTGATGATCGGCTCGAGCTCCTTGTGCACCGTCTCCGGGTCCGCCCCGACCGCGGTCAGCAGCGGTGCGGTAGTCCCGTCACCCTGCGCCAGCAGGGCGCCCAGCAAATGGGCGGCCGACACGTGCGGGTTGCCGGCCACGGTGGCCGCCTGCGCCGCGGACGAGATCGCCTGCTGGGTCTTCGTGGTCGGGTTGAAAGCGTCCATCCCTCACCTCATGCGTTCGTGGAAATACCTGGTGACAGGCCCGACCAAGGCCCGTCGACAGATATAACGTCAGCAAAGTTGAGTCTGTTCCGCTCAACTCTGAATTGGTGCCACCGCGGCCGCGGGCAGCCTCGGTCCCAGCCTGCCGAGCCCGAGCGCCGCGAGGCAAGCGCAACCCCCGACCAGGACCCAGGGTAACCACGCCGCCACGGAAAACAACGACACGATCGCCGGAGCGAGCACCTGAGCCACAGTGAACGCGTATTGGAACGCGGCGAGGTAACGGCCCTTCGCCTCGGGCGGCGCGGCGGCCTCGGCGAGCGCGCCGGAGCGCGGCCCGAACACCAGGTCACCGGCGGCGAACACGAGCGTCGCGGCGAGCAGATACGGCACTTGCCAGCTTCGCGGCACCAGCAGCACGCCGACGCTCGTCAGGCACCAGGCGGCGAACAGCGCGGACCCGGCCCGCATCGCGCTGATCCGGCTAAGGCCTCTCGTGAGCCGGAGCGCGACCGTGCCGCCGGCGCTGGTGAGCACGGTCAGCAGGAACAAGATCGCGCCGGGCAGCCACGTCGGCGCGTGCAGCCGGTCGAGCACGAACACGGGGGTGCCGATGAGGAAGAAATCGAGCGACAGCCCGAACAGGCCGCTCAAGAGGATCAACGTCAGGTACGGCCGGTTGCGCAGCACGCCGCTTCGCACGCGGACCACCGGCGCGAACCGGCGGCCGGGCGGGATGAACACCGCGACGAGGCCCGCCGCCGCGAGGAAAGTCAGGACGTCCACGACGAGCGCGACGCTGTAGCCGTGGTCGCCGAACCAGGTGAGCAGTACCGACGACATCAGCCCGCCGAGCCCGAATCCGCCCGCGCGCACCATTCCGACTTCGGCGAACGGCCGGTCCTTCGGCACGTCTCCGGCGACTTCGGAGATGAGCGCGAACAGGCAGCTGTAGAACAATTGTTGCCCGGCACCAAGCATGATGGCGGCCACCACAACGCCGCCGATGCCGTGCGCGAACAGATACGCGCTGATTCCGGCAGCCTGCAACAGTTGCGCCGCAAGAACTCCGGCTCTCGGGCCGGCGCGATCCACCAGCCGTCCGGCCAGCGGCGGCATGAGAAGCCCTGCCGTGGTGCCCAAAGTGACCGCCGTGCCCGCTTCGACGAGCGGGACCCCGATCACCCGCGTCACGTAAAGCAGTGCGAGCGGAAGGAAAAGTCCGGAACCGAAGTTGTCGATCCCCATAGCCAGCAACATCGCGACCCTGCTTCGCGTCACATATTCGACGCTACCTCTGGGGAAGGGGGACGAGGCAGGGCCGGGAGGGCGCATCGCTTGTCGGCAAATGCCACTCCCAGTAGAAAGCTCGTGAGTGTTTGTCCCGGCTTGAACCGGGACAAACACTCACGAGCCCCTTTAGTCGACGCTGAGTGTTCCTTGGTGCCTAACGAACTCTCGCTCGACAGCTTCGCTCAGCTCGACGTCATGCTGTGCGGCCGCACCATCGCCGACCGTCATCGGCTCGGCGTGCGGCGTATATCCGTGCGCGGACACCGTGAGCGTGTAGGCGCCCGGTTCGATTCCCGTGAAGCGGTACGCGCCATCGCCGCCCGCGATGTGCGTCGCGGTGACAGTGCCCAGGCGATCGGTGAGCGTGAGCACCGCGCCTGCGACGGCGGCGTGCCGACCAGCGACGCGTACGCGACCCGAGATGGCACCCTGGCTGTCCAACAGCAAGTCGTGCCAACGCGCGTTGCCGTTAAGCCGCACGGTCGACACCGCAGGCCGCGTCGAGCCAGCAGTCGCGAGAAGCACGTGCTCTCCCACCGTGTTCGCCGACAGCTCGTACGCGCCAGTACGTCCCGTACGCCCGACGTCGACCTGACGCCCCGCCATGTCGGTGAGCGTAAGCACGACACCGGACACTGGACGACCGCCCGCGTCGAGAACCCGTCCGCGCAGCACAGTGGTCATCTCGACCGGAGCTTCGACCACAGACACCGCCTCGACCGAGACAGCAGCTGCGGACGGAGCCGGAGAGTCCGCGTCGAGCGTCCGGCGCAGCGGAATCTCCTTGATGAACAGCACCGCGACGAAGGTGACCACCGCGATGCAGGCCGCGACAAAGAACACCGTGCCGGTCGCGTCGCCGAAGGCCCCGCGCACCACCGGCTGCAGCGCCGGCGGAAGCGACGAGATGGCAAACGTTCCGCCACCGCCGGAAACCGCGCCGCCAGTGTGAATGCCCATCTGCGAAAGGGAGTTCGCGATGTTCGTGGCCACCCGGGCGGCCAGCACCGCACCGAGCGCGGACACGCCCGCCGCGCCGCCGAGCGACCGGAAGAACGTGACGACCGAGGACGACGAGCCGATGTCCTTCATCGCCACCGTGTTTTGGACTACCAAAACCAGGTTCTGCATCAGGAAGCCCAGCCCGATGCCGACCAGCGCGAGGTAGCCGCCCATCAGCGTCAGGTTCGTCGCGTGGTCCACCGTCGAGAGCAGGAACAGCCCGGCCAGCAGCGAAATCCCGCCCGCGACCATGAACGGCTTGGTGCGCCCGGTGCGGGAGATGATCTGCCCAGCCCCAGTCGAGGCGACCGCCAGGCCCAGCACCATCGGCAGCGTCATCAGACCGGCGTGCGTCGGCGAGAAACCGCGCGCGATTTGGTAGTACTGCCCGAGGAACACCGAACCGCCGAACATCGCGGTGCCGACCGCCAGCGAGGCGAGCACGGCCAGCGTGAAGGTGCGGTTGCGGAAGAGCCGCAGCGGAACCACTGGCTCCGCGACCCGGGATTCGACGAGAACCGCCAGCGCCAGCGCGACAATCGCACCGCCGACGTACGCCGCGCTCGACCACGAAACCCAGCCGAAGCTGCCGCCCGCCAGCGAAACCCAGATCAGCAGCAGCGCGACGCCGCCGACCAGCAGGGTCGCGCCCAGCCAGTCGATCCGCACCTTCCGCTTGAGCACCGGCAGCTTCAGCGTCCGGCCGAGCACGATGAACGCGATCACCGCGATCGGCACGCAGACCCAGAAACACCAGCGCCAGCCGAGCGGCGAGTCCACGATCAGGCCGCCGATCAGCGGGCCGGAAACGGTCGCGACGGCGAACACCGCGCCGGTGTAGCCGGAGTACTTGCCGCGGTCGCGCGGCGCGATCATCGCCGCGATCACGACCTGGATCAGCGCCTGCAGCCCGCCGAGCCCGATGCCCTGCAGCGCGCGGTAGGCGATCAGTTCGGGCATCGACTGCGCGATCCCGCCCAGCGCCGAGCCGACGGTGAAGACGACGATCGCGATTTGGTACAGCAGCTTCTTGCTGAACAGGTCCGACAGCTTGCCCCAGATCGGGGTGGTCGCGGTCGACGTCAGCAGCGTCGCGGTGACGACCCAGGTGTACTCGCTCTGGGAACCGTGCAGGTCGGCGAGGATCGTCGGCAGCGCGTTGGACACGATGGTCGACGACAGCAACGCCACCAGCAGGGCCAGCAGCAGGCCGGTGAAGGCCTTGAGGATTTCCCGGTGCGTCATCGGCTGCCCGGAAGCGGTGGTTTCCACTATTCGCTACTTCACTTTCCCGCGTGCGGGGCCTGGCCGGCGCAGTACCCGGACGGGCCGAGCGTCGCGCGCAGACCTTCGTTCAGTTCGGCGAGCTGAGAGGTGAGGCCCTCGATCCGCGCCTCGTCCCAGCCGCCCAGTGCCGTCTCGAAGAATTCGAGATACTGCTTCCGCCACAGTTCGAGCCGCTCGAGACCGGCTTCGGACACGCTGATCAGCGACGCGCGCCCGTCCTCGGGGGCGGGGCGGCGCTGGATCAGCCCGGCGGCCTGCAACTGGGCGATCTGCCTGCTGATCACCGACAAGTCGACAAACCTGCGCTTGGCGACCTCGGACGGGCGGGCCTCGCCGTGCTTGGCGAGGTCGGACAGCAGCATCGCCGAGGCCGGGTGGAGCCCGGGCTCGTTCTGCCACGCCTGCATGATCCACAGGTGCTGGAGCTGGGCGGACGCCTTCAGCTCCCGCAGCAGTTCGAGCCGCACGTCGTCAGCTGGGCTCATCGTTCCTCCAGGGCCGGTGCCCACTTGCTTGTATTCTACAAGTTTAGTCGCCGAAGGTTGCGTAGGGCAACTATCTAATCGGTGAGCTGCCCCACGTCCTGACCGGCCGGTAACCCGACCGGAGCAACGATGCGGGCATTCCGCCTCAGTGCGGCTACTCTGCGGACCAGACGCCCCGCGGAGCCGACGCGGCGAGCACGTCCAAGGACAACGAGGAGCAGGAGTGGCGAATTCCCCCGCGCGACCGCGCGAGCCGAATCCGACAACCGCGACCGCCCTGCTCCCGTGACCATCCCCTCCCAGCCCCCCGGCCTCCGGTCCCGACCCATGAACGACGACAGCCCGATGACAGCCGATTCGATCAGCCCGCTCCCGCGGACCTCGGCCGCGCCCCGACAGGCGCCGGCGGCCGTCGTCGCGATGGTGCAGCTCATCCGCGACACCTGGGCCAAGTCGGAGCCGTACGCCCCGGAGATCTCCCAGTTCTTCTACGGGATGCTCTTCACCCTCGCGCCCGCCACGCGCGATTTCTTCCCGATCAACATGGAAGTGCAGGGCGGTCGGATCATCCGCGCGCTGGCCCGCGTGGTGCAGATGGTGGACCGGCCGGACGACCTGCTGCCGTTCCTGCGCCAGCTCGGCCGCGACCACCGCAAGTTCGGCGTCGCCCCCAAGCATTACGAGGCTGTCGGCACCGCGCTGCTGGCCGCGTTGAAGAACCACCTCGGCCCGGAGTGGACGCCGGAGGTCGAGCGCGCGTGGGCGGAGGCGTTCACCATCGTCGCGCGCGCGATGCAGGAGGCCGCGGCGGCGGACGAGAACCCGGCGTCGTGGTCGGCCACCGTGGTCGAGCACCGGCGGCTCACCTGGGATCTCGCGCTGGTGCGGGTGATCCCGGACCAGCCGGTGCCGTATTCGCCCGGCCAGTACATGAGCGTCGAGGTGCCGCAGCGGCCGCGGTTGTGGCGGTATCTGTCGCCGGCGAACGCGCCGCGCGAGGACGGCGGCATCGAATTCCACGTGCGCGCGGTCGACGGCGGCTGGGTGTCCCGGGCGATCGTGAGCCACACGCAGGCGGGCGACGTCTGGCGGCTCGGCCCGCCGCTGGGCCGGATGAACGTCAACCGCGAACAGTCGCGCGGGGTGCTGATGGTCGCCGGCGGCACCGGGGTCGCGCCGCTGCGGTCGATCCTCGACCACCTCGCGTTGTGGGGCGAGAACCCCAAGACGCGGCTGTTCTACGGCGGGCCGACCCGCGAAGACCTCTACGACCTGGAAGAACTGCGCGCGCTCGCGGCGACCAACCCGTGGCTCACCATCACCCCGGTCGTCGAACGCGGCGACCACCTGCCCGGATGCGAACACGGCACGCTCGCCGAGGCGGTCACCCGGTACGGGGCCTGGCCGGACCACGACATCCTGGTGTCCGGTTCGCCCGCGATGATCCGCGCGACAGTGTCCCGGATGCTGGTCGCGGGAAGCGCGCTGGACCAGATCCAATACGACCCGTTCACCGCGGACTGAGCCCATGGACATCCGGATTCCGGTGGCGGACGGGGAAATCGACGGCTACCTCGCGGTGCCGTCCGGCGACGGCCCGTTCCCGGCGGTCGTGCTGATCCACGACGTGTTCGGGCTGAACCAGGACGCGCGCGAGATCACCGACCGGTACGCGGCGGCGGGCTATCTCGCGCTGAGCCCCGATCTGTACTCGCGCGGCGGCATGCTTCGGTGCGTGAAGCGGACGTTCCAGGACATGTTCGCCCGCGAGGGCCGGGCGTTCGCGGACATCGAGGCCGCACGGGTGCTCGTCGCCGGACGGGACGACGCGACCGGAAAGGTCGGCGTCGTCGGTTTCTGCATGGGCGGCGGGTTCGCTTTGGTGGCCGCCTCGCGGGAGTTCGACGCTTCCGCTCCGTACTACGGCGCGCTGCCGAAGGATCTGTCCGCTTTGGACGGTGCCTGCCCGATCGTCGGCAGCTTCGGCCGCAAGGACTACTCGCTGCGCGGGGCCGCGGCCAAGCTCGACGCCGCGCTCACCGAACGCGGAATCCCGCACGACGTCAAGGAATACCCAGACGCCGGGCATGGCTTCGCGAATCACTACCGGCCCGCGCCGCTGGCCGCGCTCGCGAAGGTCGCTGGGATGGGCTATCACGCGCCCTCGGATTCCGACGCCTGGCAGCGCGTCATGGCGTTCTTCGAGGAGCATCTTCAGCCCAGCGTGCTCAAGTAGCCGAGCGCCCCGACGGCGATCGCGCCAAGGCACGCCAGGCCGAAGGTGCGTCGGTCCGGACGCTCGGCACTTTTCAGCAGCCGGATGCCGGACGGTACGAGCGCCACGCAGAGCCCGGCCGCGGCGGCGATCGACCACATCGTCGTTCCTTTGAGGACTCCGAGCGGCAGGGCGGTCATGGCGGCAAGGGCCGCTGCGCGTACCGGGCGTAGCACTCCGGCGCGATAAGCCGCGAAAGCCAGCAGCGGCCAGCCGAACATGATCGTGAACGACAAGAAGCTGAACAGGTGGAGATCGCCGTAGGCGTCCGCGACGAACGCGGTCGCATAGTCCGCTCCGCGATGCCGGGCGAGATCCGTTGCGGCTTGGTCGAATCCGGCGTGGAATACCCGCTCGACCAGACCGATCAGCACTAGCGCGCCGGACCACGCCGCCCAGCGCGGCTTCGTCACCGCGATCTGGCAGGCCATTGTGGACACTGCGAAGAGAAGAACCACCTGACCGGCGAGGAAACAGACACCGGCCGCGGTCATCTGGGCCGGATGCTGCACGCTCGCGGCTAGCTGATGCGGAAAGAAGAACGGGTACGGCAGGCGCAGCAGCACGCCGGTGAGCACGAGCACCGGGCCGAGCACGAGCGCCGCTCCGCCGAGGCGAGGGCCGGGAAAGGTCGACATGCCGCTCACCGTGCCCGGGCGGACACCCCGCGCACATCGGCCCGGGGCGGACAGTTCCACGCCACGGAACTAAACCAGGGGATGACCCACCACAGCACGATGTGCGCGCCCGCCGCACTGGCTAACGTTGAGATTATGTCCCCGCTGCGAGTGAGCGACGTCGCGCTGGCGGCAGGTCTCCTCGTCGCGGACGTCGGGCTTGCCGGGAACCTGCTGATCGACGAGGAGCCCTGGCGGCTGCCGGTGTCCGCGGTAGTCGCGACGCTCATCGCCGCCGCGGTCCTCCTGCGGCGGCGGGCTCCGGTGCCAATCTTGGTCGGCACCACGGTCGTTTCCGCGTCCGCAGCGGCTTTCGGGCTGCTGTGGGATCCGTTCGTCGGCGCGGCGCTGGTGCTGTATCTGGTGCGTCCGCCGCGCGCTTTGCCTGCTGCGGCCGGGGTTGCGGCGATGTCGGCGGCCACTGCGGTGGTTGGGGAGTGGTGGTACGCGTTCGGTGTCCCGCTGGCGTTGCTCACGTGGGGGCTTGCCGAAGCGCTGCGGTCCCGGCGCGCGCAGACGGCGCGGCAGGAACGGCAACGCGAACATCGGATCCTGGTCGACGAGCGCGTCCGGATCGCGCGCGAACTGCACGACGTCGTCACGCACGGGATGGGCTTGATCGCGGTGAAAGCGGGTGTCGCCAACCACGTCGCGGACAGTCGGCCCGAGGAGGCGCGCGACGCGTTGCGGGTGATCGAAGCGACCAGCCGCGCGGCGCTCGGCGAGATGCGGCGGTTGCTGCACGTACTGCGCGACGAGACCGACGAAACCCCAGCCGATCCGCTGGCCGCGTTGCCGCACCTCGCCGAACGCGCCCGGCAAACCGGGGTCGACGTCGAACTGTCCGTCCTCGGCACCGCGCGGGTGCCGGAACCGGTCGCGCTGGCCGCGTACCGGATCGTGCAGGAAGCGGTGACGAACGTGGTGAAACACGCCGCACCAGCCCGGTGTCAGGTGGTGGTTGCGGTGGCCGCTGAGGAGATCCGGATCCAGGTCACCGACGACGGCGCGGCGCCGATCGGCGAACTGCGGCTCGGCCACGGGCTGACCGGCATGCGCGAACGCGTCGCCCTCTACGGCGGCGAATTGGTCGCCGGTCCGGGCCCGGACGGCGGGTTTCGCGTCGCCGCCACGCTCCGGTGCGCCGATGCCTGACCAGATCCGCGTCGTCGTCGCCGACGATCAAGCCTTGCTGCGCGGGAGTTTCCGGGTGCTGCTCGACAGCGAACCGGACTTCACCGTGATCGGCGAAGCCGCGACCGGTGCCGAGGCAGTCGAGCTAGCCGTGGCCGAAAAGCCGGACGTGGTGCTGATGGACGTCCGGATGCCGGTGATGGACGGCATCGAGGCCACTCGGCTGATCGGTGAACGAGTCCCGGACGTGCGGGTGCTGGTGCTGACCATGTTCGACCTCGACGAGCACGTGTTCGCCGCGCTGCGCGCAGGCGCGACCGGATTCCTGCTCAAGGACACCCGCCCGGCCGACCTGTGCGCCGCGGTGCGCGTGGTGGCTTCCGGCGACGCGTTGCTCGGCCCGTCCATCACCCGGCGACTGGTCGCGCAGTTCGCGCGGATCCCGGACGCCCCGCCGCGCGCGGACGTCGCCGCCTTGGCCCCGCGAGAGCGCGAGGTGCTCACGCTGGTCGCGAGTGGACTGTCCAATGTGGAGATTACCGAGCGGATGCGGCTGTCGATGGCGACGGTGAAGACCTACATCGGCCGGCTGTTGGCGAAACTCAACGCCCGGGACCGCGCGCAGCTGGTGATCTTCGCGTACGAATCCGGCTTGGTGCGGGCGCGGAACTAGCGCCACACCGCCTCGGCGCGTTCGCTGGCTTCCGGGGTGAAGTAGTCGCCCGTCTCCAGGTCTTCCAGCAGCGTGGGGTGGTTCGGCTGCCAAGCCAGCAACTGCTGGGTGTGCGTGCTGGAGGCGGGCACGTCGAGCGAGAAGAACCTTGCCAGGAACGGGTTCCCGAGGTGTTCGGCGGCTTCTTCGAGCGTCAAGGATGCCGTGGGGATCTCCAGCAGTTGCGCGATCTTCTCCGCGACGCTCTTGATCTCGACGGTTTCCCCGACCCCGTGCAGCATGCTCCCCGCAGGTGCTTTCTCCAGTGCCAAGCGGAAAAGCACCGCAGCGTCATCGCGATGGACGGCTGGCCACCGGTTCGTGCCCTCGCCGATGTACGCCGAGACGCCCGCCCGCCGTGCACCTGCGATGAGCGCCGGGATGAAACCGTGGTCGCGCGGTCCGTGCACGGTCGGCGCGAGCCGCACGACGCTAGCTCGGACGCCCTGATCGGCGAAACCGAGGCAGGTCTGCTCACCGGGGATGCGGAAGTAGGCCACCGAGCCGGGATCGGCCGGGTCGAGTTCGGTGCTGACCTGGTCGGCCTTCATCACCAGCGTGCCGGACGTGCTGACGAACGGCTTTCCGGTGCCGACCAGCGCCTGGCCCAGCGCGTCGATCGCCTCGCAGTCGCGGCGGACGAGGTCGTCCGGATCGGCGTAGCTGCCGCCTTGGGCCATGTGCAGGACGCCGTCGGCGGCTTCGGCACCGCGGCGCAGGCTGTCGAGATCGTCGAGCGCACCGGGATGCGGCGTCGCGCCGAGCGACTCCAGCCGCGCGGCGGAGGTGTCCGAGCGGGCCAAGCCGGTGACCCTGTGCCCGGCCCGGACCAGCTCGGCGACGACGGCGGGACCGGTCTGGCCGGATCCGCCGGTGACGAAGAAGTGCATGAAAGGCTCCTTAGTGTCAGTCGCTGACTCTACGCGTAGCGACAGTGACTGACGCAATGTGGTGTCAGTCACTGGCACAACCTCCGGGTAGGCTCAGGAAGTGCCACGGAGCGGAGCGGAAGCGCGCGGCCGCCTCAAGCAGGCGGCGCTGGAGCTGTACCGGGAAAACGGGTTCGACAAGACGACCACTGCCGAGATCGCGGCCCGGGCAGGCGTCACCGAGCGGACGTTCTTCCGGCACTTCCCGGACAAGCGCGAGGTGCTCTTCGACGGCGAAGCCGACCTGCGCGATGACCTCACCCAGTCGGTCGCCGAAGCCCCGGAAGGCCTGGCACCGCTGGAAATCCTGCTGCGCGCCTTCAAGAAGGCCGGGCGGATCATGGAGCGCAATCTCCCGTTCGCCGAGCCCCGGCGCGACCTGATCGCAGCGACGCCGACGCTGCGGGAACGCAACCTGGCCAAGGCCGCGACGCTCGCCGAAGCGCTCGCGGAAGCGTTACGGGAGCGGGGAGTCGAGGATCGGTTGGCGCGGTTGGCCGCGCATGCCGGGTGGGCGACGTTCCATCACGCGACGCAAGCCTGGATCAGCAATCCCGCGCGGAGTCTCGACGACTATCTGGATGAGGCGTTCGCGGATTTGCGGGAACTGGGGGCGGGAGTCCAGTCAGGGCCGGTGCTGGGAACTTAAGCCGCGTCGGCTCGGCATCTTTTCCGTCCACAAAGGACATTGCTGGTTTGACTGTTCTTCCGGTCTGTGACAACAACCCCGGAGGTCAGGCCCCGGCAAGAACCTGTCTGGCCCGCGGATGCTCCCGTCTGGCCAGACGCGCCTTTAAGCGCACCCAGAGCGGCGTCAGTGCGTGGCATTGCCGATTAGGGCGGTGAAGGGTCGTGCGGGGGCTTGCCGCGCGGAGGGCACCCTGGGGAGGCGGGGCCAGCCAGGACAGGGCAGCACAAAGCCCCTCCGGTGACGGGAGGGGCTGGGGTCTTGCGCGTGGCGATCGCGGCAAGAACCGTGCTCGCCACTCACGACAAGCTCAGCGGCGCTTGGGTTTCCACACCACCAGCGCGGTGTTCTGCTGCATCGGCACCAAATCCTTGCGATAGGACGCGTGCACCGCAGCGGCGGCTCGTTCGGCGGCCACGTAGGCGGCGGCGAGTTCTTCGGTCAGCTCGTGCACCCGGGACTGCAGCGCGTCGACCTGGTTCTCCAGTTCGATGATCCGCTTGATGCCGGACAGGTTGACCCCGTCCTCCTGCGACAGGCGCTGGACCTCGCGCAGCAGGGCGATGTCGCGCATCGAATAACGCCGTCCGCCGCCGGCGGTGCGGCCTGGCGAGACCAGGCCGTGCCGGTCGTAGGAGCGCAGCGTTTGCGCGTGCAGCCCGGAAAGCTGGGCCGCCACCGAAATCACGAATACCGGGGTGTCCTCGTCCGCGCCGTGCGGGAGTCCCGGATTGCCGCCGAACATCGACCTCACCTGCCTTCGAGCAACTCGGTGATCTCGGGCCGCGGGTCGTGGCCCTTCATCGCCTCGGCGTAGGTCTCGAGTGCCGACCGCGCCTTGTCGTCGAGTTTCGCCGGGACCGCCGCCTCCAGCGTGACCAGCAGGTCGCCCTGCGCACCGTCCCGCTTCTGAATGCCCTTTCCGCGCACTCGCAACACTCGTCCGCTCGCGGTACCCGCGGGCACCTTCAGCGACACCTTGCCTTCGAGCGTCGGCACCGTGACCGTGGTGCCCAGCGCGAGTTCGGTGAAGTCCACCGGAACGGTGAGCGTGAGGTTGAGGTCCTTGCGCCCGAACAGCTTGTGCGGAGCCACGTGCACGCGTACGTACAGGTCGCCCGCCTGCGCGCCGCCGCGGCCGGGTTCGCCCTGGCCGGCCAGCCGGATCCGCTGGTCGTCCTTCACGCCCGGCGGGATGCGCACGGTGAGCGTGCGGGTGCGGGTGCTGATGCCCTCGCCCGCGCACTCCGGGCACGGGTCGTCGATGATCTTGCCCCGGCCGCGGCAGTCCTGGCACGGCTCGGAGAACGCGAACGCGCCCTGGCTCCGGCTGACCAGCCCGGATCCGCTGCAGGTCGGACAGACCCGCGGCGAGGTGCCCGGCTTCGCGCCGTTGCCGCCGCACGTGCTGCAGGTGGCCGGGCTCGACAGCCGCAACGGCAGCGTCGCGCCCTTCACCGACTCAAGGAAGTCGATGCGCACGTCGGTCTCGACGTCCGCGCCGCGCTGCGGCCGGTTCGCCGTCGCTCCGGCGGCACCGCCCCGGCCGCGGCCGAAAATGCCGCCGAGGATGTCGCCGAGCCCGCCGAAGCCGCCCTGCTGCCCCTGTGCGCCGGCCTGGTTGAACAGGTCGCTCATGTCGAAGCCGCCCGCGCCGCCACCGCCGGGGAAGCCGCCGAATCCGCCCGCGCCGCCGGAGCCGAAGAGCGTGCGCGCCTCGTCATACTCCTTGCGCTTGGCCGGATCGGACAGCACGCCGTACGCCTCGGACACGGCCTTGAACTTGTTCTCGGCCGCGGTGTTGCCCGCGTTGGCGTCCGGGTGGTTTTCCTTGGCCAGCTTGCGGTAGGCCTTCTTGATCTCGTCCGCGGTCGCGTCGGAGGAGACACCCAGCTCTTTGTAGAAGTCCTTGCCGATCCACTCCCGAGCACTCATCGGGTGTCTCCTCCTTTCGCTGCAAACCGAGTGTTACTGCTGGCCGGACTCATCGACCGAACCGTCGAGCGGCAGTTCGCCGCCCACCGGCGGATCGACCGGCTGCTGCGCGGGAGCCTCGCCGGGCTCGTGGTCGGTCACGCCGACCAGCGCCGCCCGCAGCACCCGCTCGCCGAAGCGGTAGCCGCGGCGCATGACGAGGGTGACCGTCGGGCCCTTCACGTCCGGGGACGTGCTGTGCTGCACGGCCTCGTGGACGCTCGGGTCGAACTCTTCGCCCTCGGTGCCGAACGCCTCCAGACCGGACCGCTCCAGGCTGCTGACCAGCTTGTCGGCCACCGCCTTGAACGCGCCGGTGAGGTCGCCGTGCTGCTCCGCGCGCTGGAGGTCGTCCAGCAGCGGCAGCAGATCGCCGACCACGGACGCCTTCGCGCTCTGCACCACGGCCTCGCGGTCGCGGTCGACTCGCTTGCGGTAGTTCGCGTACTCCGCCTGCAGACGCTGCAGGTCGGCAGTGCGCTCGGACAGTTGCTTTTCGACGTCCGAGGCGGCCGGAACCGCTTCGTCCACGGAATCGCCCAGCGAGGGGCCCGCGTGCTGCACGGGCTCCTCGCCGGCCGGAGCTTCCTCCGCGGCGGGCGGGCGGACCTCGCCGGTCTGCGGGTCCACCCGTCGCCGATCCCGCACGACTACCGGTTCCTCGGGGCCAGGACCCTCGGTCTCGGAGTGGCGGGGGGTCACTTCTTCTCGTCCTCTTCCACGATCTCGGCGTCGACCACGTCGTCCGCCTTCGACTTCGGAGCGTCGCCGGCCGCACCAGCGGCACCGGCCGCGCCCTCAGCGCCCGGGGCGCCTTCGGCACCGGCGTTCGCGTACAGCGCGCTGCCCAGTTCCTGCGAAGCGGTGTTCAGCTTCTCGATGGACTCGCGGATCTTGGCCGAGTCGGTGCCCTTGAGCGCCTCGTTCGCCTCGTCGATCGCGGACTTCACCTTGCCCTTGAGGTCCTCGGGCAGCTTGTCCTCGTTGTCCTTGACGAACTTCTCGGTCTGGTAGACCAGCGTCTCGGCCTGGTTGCGGGTCTCGGCCTCGTCGCGGCGCTTCTTGTCCTCTTCGGCGTGCGCCTCGGCGTCCTTGACCATGCGCTCGATGTCGTCCTTCGGCAGCGCGGAGCCGCCGGTGATCGTCATCGACTGTTCCTTGTTCGTGCCGAGGTCCTTCGCGGTCACGTGCACGATGCCGTTGGCGTCGATGTCGAAGGTGACCTCGATCTGCGGCACGCCGCGCGGAGCCGGCGGAAGACCGGTCAGCTCGAACATGCCGAGCTTCTTGTTCGCGGCGGCGATTTCGCGCTCGCCCTGGAACACCTGGATCTGCACCGACGGCTGGTTGTCGTCCGCCGTCGAGAAGATCTCAGACCGCTTGGTCGGGATCGTGGTGTTGCGCTCGATCAGCTTGGTGAAGACGCCGCCCTTGGTCTCGATGCCCAGCGACAGCGGGGTCACGTCGAGCAGCAGGACGTCCTTGACCTCGCCCTTGAGCACGCCGGCCTGCAGCGCGGCGCCCACGGCGACGACCTCGTCCGGGTTCACGCCCTTGTTCGGCTCGCGGCCGCCGGTCAGCTCCTTGACCAGCTCGGACACCGCCGGCATGCGGGTGGAACCGCCGACGAGGACGACGTGGTCGATGTCGCCGACCGCGATGCCCGCGTCCCGGATCACGTTGTTGAACGGCTGGCGGGTGCGCTCGAGCAGGTCCGAGGTGATCTTCTGGAACTCGGCGCGCGACAGCGTCTCGTCGAGGAACAGCGGGTTCTTGTCGCCGTCCACCGTGATGTAGGGCAGGTTGATGCTGGCGGAGTTGGAGCTGGACAGCTCGATCTTCGCCTTCTCGGCCGCCTCGCGGATGCGCTGCAGCGCCATCTTGTCCTTGGTCAGGTCAATGCCGTTGGTGGCCTTGAACTTGTCGACCAGCCAGGTGACGATGCGCTCGTCCCAGTCGTCACCGCCGAGGTGGTTGTCACCGGAGGTGGCGCGCACCTCCACGACGCCCTCGCCGATCTCCAGCAGCGAGACGTCGAACGTGCCGCCGCCGAGGTCGAAGACCAGGATGGTCTGTTCCTTCTCGCCCTTGTCCAGGCCGTAGGCCAGCGCGGCCGCGGTCGGCTCGTTCACGATGCGGAGCACGTTCAGGCCCGCGATCTGGCCGGCCTCCTTGGTGGCCTGGCGCTGCGCGTCCTCGAAGTAGGCCGGGACGGTGATCACCGCGTCGGTGATCTCTTCGCCCAGGTAGGCCTCAGCGTCGCGCTTGAGCTTCATCAGCACGCGGGCGCTGATCTCCTGCGGCGTGTAGCCCTTGCCGTCGATCTCGGTCTTCCAGTCCGTGCCGATGTGCCGCTTCACGGACCGGATCGTGCGGTCGACGTTCGTGACGGCCTGGTTCTTCGCCGGCTGGCCCGTCAGCACTTCGCCGTTCTTGGCGAAGGCGACGATGGACGGGGTGGTACGGGAGCCTTCCGAGTTGGCGATGACCGTCGGCTCGCCGCCCTCAAGGACGGCGACGACCGAGTTGGTCGTGCCGAGGTCGATGCCGACCGCTCGCGCCATGGTGCTTCCTCTCGTGTTCTTCTCCGGTACTGATGCTATGTTCGTGACCTGCGGTTTCGAGGCACTCTTGAGTACCTTCCTAGCAGGTTCTCCCGGTCTCGCGCTCGGCCTGGTCAGCCAGACTTGAGCCGACTGCGCTCAACCTTGATACCAGGATAACGGGCAACTGCCCGAACTTGTTCCCGGGTTCACCCGCAGAATTCGCCCCGCGGCGGTGTGACGCCACTCACCAGATACCGGGCCTCGGCACGCCGCACGCACTCGGAGTTGAGCAGCCCGGTGTGGCCGTCGCCGAGGTACGTGAGCAGCGCCGATCCGTCGATGCTCGCGGCGAGCCCGTGCGCCCACGGCAACGGCGTCGCCGGGTCGTGCGCACCGCCCACGACGAGGATCGGCGGAGCCCCGTGCACCGGATGCGGCTGCGGCGGGTTCAACGCGGGAAGCGGCCATCCGGTGCAGCCCGCGGAGAGATCCCAGTACTCGGTGTAGCGCCAGCTGTGCGGGGCGACCGCGCGGATCGTCCTCGCCGCCGCGCGCAGGTCCGCCGGGCCGGTGAACGGCGACGGGAAGTCCTGGCAGCCGATCGAGCGGTACGCGCCGTAGGTGTCGCTCGCGAACTGGGAACTCGACGCGAGCGCGCTCGCGTCCGGGTCCGCCAGCGCGCGGCTCAGGGCCGGCCATTCGGCCGGGAGATAGAGGTGGCCATACGCGCCGGAGGCCAGTTCTTCGCCGGTTGCCTTGCGGCCCAACGCTTTCGCGTACGCACCGTGGGTGACGAGGTCGTCGTAGCGGGCGAGCGCGTTCTTGCCGTGCAGCGCGCAGTCGGTCGAGCGGTCGCACCACGAGGCGAAGCGCAGCAAGGAGTCCTCGGTCGCGGCGGCTTCCTCGATCATCGCCTGCCACATCGGCCGGGCGTGGTCGACCGCGCCGTCGAGCACCATCGTGCGCACCCGGTCCGGATGCTTCGACGCGTACACCGCGCCGAGTTCGGTGCCGTAGGAGACGCCGAGCCAGGAGATCTTCTGCTCGCCGAGCGCACCGCGGATCCCGTCGATGTCCTCGGCAGCGCTTTGCGTGTCGACGTGCCCGAGCATCGGGCCGGTCTTGGCGAGACAGTCCTCGCCCGCCGCGCGGTTGTGCGCGACGAAGGCGTCGTACTGCTGGTTCGTGGCCGGGAAGAGGCCGATCTTCGGGTCGTACAGCTTCGACTGGTCACAGCTGATCTTCGGATCGCTGAACCACACGCCGCGCGGATCGAAGCCGATGATGTCGAAGCGGTCCCGCAACGGTTTCCGCGCCGAGCCGATCACCTTGGTGTCGAGTCCGCCGAAGCGCACGAAGCCGACCCCGGATCCGCCCGGCCCGCCCGGATTGACCAGCAGCGAACCGATCCGGTGCTTCGGGTCGGCCGCGGGCAGCCGGGTGAGCGGGATGTGCGCGACACCCGTCTCCGGATGAGCGCGGTCGATCGGCACCTCGATCTGGCTGCACTGCGCGGTCGGTTCCTGCTCGGTCCCGCACGGCGTCCAGGCCAACGCTGGTGTCGGTGCGCTGACCAGTGGAAGCGCGGCCAGCACAGCTGCGGCAAGGTTCATGCCCGGCGCACCTGCGCGGCGCGGTCCTCGGCGGCCGTACGAAGCACGACGGTTTCGGCGTTCCGGACCACCCCCTGCTGTACCGGAACTTCCACCACCGCGACCGGAGTCGTGGCCTGCGGCTCAGGCGAGTGGCCGATCGCCGCAGTGATCGCGAACGCCCCCACCGCGCCCGCCAGCACCGCGGCCAGCAGCCGCGTTTCGAGTTTGCGCATGATGTGTCTGTTCTCCCCTTCAGACGGCCTTGACGGTGACGCTGCCGCTGTCCGTGGTCAGCTCGAGCGTCTTCGCGTCCGGGCCGGAGTTCTGCGGAATGTCGATGCTGCGGTTGCCGTTCTCGCTGTTGCCGGTGACCTGGTAGGACCCGTTACGCGGCACGGTCAGCGCGATCCGGCCGGAGTCGGCGCGGGCCTTGACGGCATTGGGCTGGCTGAGCGTGAGCGCGATCCGCCCGCTGCCCGCGGAGACGTCGACCGGCCCGCGCAGTCCGTCGCCCTCGATCCGGCCGGACTGGCTGTGCACCTGCACCTCGCCGACGTTGTGCAGTTCGGCGGCGCCGCTGTCCAGCTGGAGCTTGACCAGCCCGGGAACGTCCTGCACCTGCGCCCGCCCGGAATCGGCGGTGACGTCGACGCTGCCGACGCCCGCGAAGTCCAGCGTGCCGGAGTCGGAGGTGCCCGTGACCGGGATGCCCGCCGGGACGATCAGCTCCATGTCGGCGGTGCAGTTGCGGCCGCAGTCGAGGATGACGAGCTGGTCGCCCTCGACGCGGTAAGCGTCGCCGGGCTGGCCGCTGAAGTGGTAGCGAAGGGTCTGATGCACCCGGGCCGCGCCGGGCGCGGTGCGGATGGTCACGTCGCCGGAGCCGTTCTCCAGCTTCACCGAGCGGATCTCCTGCGTCAGCGTCGCGTCCCGCGAGACCGTGGACCCGAACCCCCACCCGCCGAATCCGATCGCCACCCCAACGCCGATCACCGCGATGCCGGCCAGTGCCAGAAGCGGGCGTGCCATGTCTGTTCCCCTCAGTACCACTCTCGGCTGTCTCGAGAGACGTTAGAAGGTGCGGACCCCCGGGGACATCCGGTAAACCCCCCGAAACATCCCTGAGGCGGCGTCGCTCAACCCAGGGTCCTAACCTGGCGATCGGAGAGCCCCGTGGATCAGGAGGAACCCATGCCCCAGCCGCCCAATCCGTACGACTACCTGCCGTCGGTTCCCTCGTTCACCCTGCGCAGCACGGACATCGCCGACGGCGAGACGCTGGCCCAGCCCCACCTGTCGGGCATCTTCGGCGCCGGCGGCGAGGACCGGTCGCCGCAGCTGGCGTGGGAAGGCTTCCCGGAAGGCACCCGCAGCTTCGCGGTGACGGTTTACGACCCGGACGCCCCGACGGCCAGCGGTTTCTGGCACTGGGCGGTGTTCAACATCCCGGCCTCGGTGACTTCGCTGGAGTCGGGGGCGGGGGACGCCGCAGGGTCGGGACTGCCTTCGGGCGCGGTCTCGCTCAAGGGCGACGGCGGAGTGAAGCAGTACCTGGGCGCCGCGCCGCCTCCTGGGCACGGGCCGCACCGGTATTTCTTCGTGGTGCACGCGCTGGATGTGGAGACGTTGGAGGTTCCCGAGGACGCTACGCCCGCGTTCCTGGGGTTCAACATGTTCGGGCACACGCTGGGACGGGCGACGTTGGTGCCGGTTTACGAGAACAAGGGCTGAAGGTTCGATGGGGGAGCCGACGGTGGAGGTTGCGGACGGCGTGGTCTTTCCGCAACCTCTGCCCGACACAGCGGGCGGAGTGGTCCTCGGCGCCGACGGCCGCGCGTTCGTGCAGTTCCGGAGCGCGGACCGGCCGTGGTTTCCGAGCACGTGGGACGTCGTGAGCGGCCACCTCGAACCGGGCGAGACGACGCTGGGAGCACTCACCCGCGAGGTCTTCGAGGAAACCGGCTGGCAGCTGCGCCGCGTGGTCGGGAACCTCGGCCGCCACCGCTGGCCGCTCGACGACGGCGAAGAGGTCGGCGATTTCTACCTCATCGAGGTAGAAGGCGACCTGGCGCGCCCGGTCCTGGAATGGGACAAGCACCCGCACTGCGCCTGGTTCGGCGAGGAAGACCTGGACCGGCTGCTGGTGAACTGCGCACCCGGCGACACGTTGATCCGGGACGTCGTGGCCGCCGCCCTCTCCGTCCACAGTGGACTTACCGGAGAGACTCCCGGTTAGCCCCCTCGCGTTCGAGGAACCGGCCCTTCGTGTGCTCCTCGAACCCGAACTGCCGGTACAACCCGTGCGCGTCCGCCGTGTGCAGCATCCACCGGAACTGCGCGCCCGGCCCGTGGTCGATCATCTCGCGCACCAGTTCCTTGCCCAGTCCGCTTCCGCGCGCGGACTCGACCACGAACACGTCGCCGAGATACGCCGAGGTCACTCCGTCGGAGAAGGCTCGCGCGAAGCCGACCTGCCGTCCGTCCGCGCGCGAATAGGCCCCGACGACCCGCCACGATCCGGCGATCGCCGCTTCCACCTGTTCGCGCGTCCGCCATCGGCCCCAATAGGCCTCGGTGGACAGGAATTCCCACAGCACGTCGAGGTCGAGCCGTTCCCGCCGGTCGTCGACCTCGTATTCACCCACGACCCTCATGCCCGGCAAGCTATCCGACCGGCTTCCGGAAACTCCACCGAATTCAGGCGGGCTTGAGGAGATAGTCCACCACCGGCCGCAGTTCCTCGGCGGAAGGCGGCTCGTCGTCGATCAGGCCCTGGATCAGCAGGCCGTCGATGCCCGCCAGGAACACCCGGAACGCGACCTCGTCGTCGTGCCGGACCATCGACGTCAGGACATCCAGCCAGCGTCGCGCGGCCGGGCGCAGTTCGGGTTTGCGCGCAGCCAGCAGATACAGCTCGTACTCGGCCATCGTGCGGCCGCGGCGAGGGCCGAGCGCCTCCGCGAGCAGGCCAGCTACCTCTTCCGCACCGCGGCTGCCGCGCGACCGGGCGCGGTCGATCATCCAGTACACCTCGGTCGCCATGTCTCGCGCGCACGAGATGAGCGTCGCCACGAGCAGGTCGTCCAGCGAGGAGAAGTGGTACGTCGTGGACGTCGTCGGCACCCCGGCTTCCACAGCGACCGTGCGATGCGTGACCCCGGCGACGCCGTCCCGTTCGATCACTCGCAAGGTCGCTTCGATGATCTCCGTCCGCCGCTTCTCGCCGCGGATCTTGCGGCCGTCGGTCTGGATTTTCACGACTGGCTCCCGACCTCGATGAGCACCACCCCGCCGACCACGAGCACCAGCCCGGAGATCACCGCGAGGTTGATCGGTTCCTTCAGGAACAGCACGCCGACCAGCGCGACCAGCGCCACGCCCGCCGCCGCCCAGATCGCGTAGGCCACCCCGATCGGCAGCCCGAGCTTCAGCACCCGCGACAGCGCGAAGAACGCCAAGCCGTACCCGACGACCACAAGGATCGACGGCGTCAGGCGCGAAAAGCCCTCGGAAAGCTTGAGCGAAACAGTGGCGGTCACTTCTGCGGCGATGGCCAAAGCGAGGTACAAGTAAGCACCCATAGCAAAACAAAGTACCTGAACGATCGTCCCACTTGCTAGCGAGGCGTGCACCACATCGGTGGGACTTGGGACCGTCGGACCGGTTACCCATCAGTAAGAAGCGTTACCCTGCTCGGCACCGGCGCGCTCGCGCGGCGGCACCACCACACCGGACGAAAGGCACCCGACGATGGGCGCTGTACAGCTGACGCTCGGGGGGATTTCCGTCCTCCTGGGCATCGTCGCCTGGGGAATGTTCATCGCGACCATTGCCCGCTTCGTGCGGGTGATCAAGCTCGGCCAGCCGGACGCGACGCGCAACGGCCCGTTCATGGCGCGCTTGATGACCCTGATCAAGGAGTTCGCGGCACACACCCGCATGGCGAAGTTCCGCCAGGTCGCCCCGTGGCACTGGCTGGTCATGTGGGGCTTCCTGATCGGGTCGCTCGCGCTGTTCGAGGCCTACGGCGAGGTGTTCGTCCCGACCTGGGGCTGGCCGATCCTCGAGGACTGGTCGCTGTGGAGCCTCCTGATGGAGCTGCTCGGTGTCGGCACGGTCGTCGGCGGCGTCGCGCTCGCGATCATCCGGCAGCTGAACCACCCGCGCCGGGCCGACCGGCTGTCGCGCTTCGCGGGCTCGAACTTCAAGTGGGCCTACTTCGTCGAGGCCGTGGTGATCGTCGAGGGCATCGGCATCATCGGCGTGCGCGCGGGCAAGGCCGCGATGCACGTCCACGAGACGCCGACCTGGGCCGCGTTCGTGTCGAACCCGCTCAGCGAGCTGCTGCCGTCGAGCGCGGCGCTGGTTTCGGTGTTCGCCTTCATCAAGCTGATGAGCGCGACGGTCTGGCTGATCGTCGTGGCCCGCACCATGACGATGGGCGTCGCCTGGCACCGGTTCAGCGCGTTCTTCAACATCTACTTCAAGCGCGAGGCCGACGGCGGCGTCGCGCTCGGCGCGGTCAAGCCGATGATGAGCAAGGGCAAGGTGCTCGACCTCGAAGAGGCCGATCCGGACGAGGACACCTTCGGCGTCGGCGCGATCGAGGACTTCAGCTGGAAGGGCTGGCTGGACTTCTCCACCTGCACCGAATGCGGCCGTTGCCAGTCGCAGTGCCCGGCGTGGAACACCGGTAAGCCGCTGTCGCCGAAGCTGCTCATCACGCAGCTTCGCGACCACGCCTACGCGAAGGCGCCGTACCTGCTCGCGGGCGGCAAGCGTGACATGGCTGGCGACGAGGTCGGCTTGTCCGGCGACAACATGTACGCGGGCATCGACGTTCTCGCGATCGCTGAGTCGCAGAAGGCGCTCGTCGGCGACGACGGCGGCGTCATCGACCCGGACGTCCTGTGGTCCTGCACCTCCTGCGGTGCGTGCGTCGAGCAGTGCCCGGTGGACATCGAGCACGTCGACCACATCGTCGACATGCGCCGCTACCAGGTGATGATCGAGTCGTCGTTCCCCACGGAGCTGAACGGCATGTTCAAGAACCTGGAGAACAAGGGCAACCCGTGGGGCCAGAACGCCAAGGACCGTCTGCAGTGGACGGAGGACCTCGACTTCGAGGTCCCGGTGTTCGACGGCGACCTCGGCGACGCCGAGTACCTGTTCTGGGTCGGCTGCGCCGGCGCGTTCGAGGACCGCGCGAAGAAGACCACCCGCGCCGTCGCGGAACTGCTGCACATCGCGGGCGTCAAGTACACCGTGCTCGGCTCGGAGGAGTCCTGCACCGGTGATCCGGCTCGCCGCGCGGGCAACGAGTTCCTGTTCCAGATGCTGGCGCAGCAGAACGTCGAGGTGCTGAACTCGGTGTTCGAGGGCCGGGAACGCAAGGCGCGCAAGGTGGTCGTCACCTGTGCGCACTGCTTCAACACCCTCGCCAACGAGTACCCGGAGCTGGGCGGCCAGTTCGACGTCGTGCACCACACGCAGCTGCTGAACCGCCTGGTGCGGGAGAAGCACCTGACGCCGGTCGCGCCGGTCGCCGAGGACGTCACCTACCACGACCCCTGCTACCTGGGCCGGCACAACAAGGTCTACGACGCTCCCCGCGAGCTCGTCGGCGCGTCCGGCGCGCAGCTGCGCGAAATGCCGCGGCACGGCGACCGCTCGATGTGCTGTGGCGCGGGCGGCGCGCGGATGTGGATGGAAGAGAAGATCGGCAAGCGGATCAACGTCGAGCGCGTGGACGAGGCGCTCGGCACCGCCCCGTCGAAGATCGCCACCGGCTGCCCGTTCTGCCGCGTGATGCTCACCGACGGCGTCACCTCGCGCCAGAGCGACGGCCTGGCGAGCGAGAAGGTCGAGGTCGTGGACGTCGCGCAGCTGCTGCTCACCGCGGTGAAGCGCAAGCCGGAACCGGCGCTGGTCGCCTCGGGCGCGCCCTCGCTCGACGAATCGGACGCGGAACTGTCGGCCAAGCCGGACGTCCCGACCGACGAGAAGCCGACCGGAACGCCGTTGCCTGAGGGCGACGACTGACCCGGTCAGCACTGAATACGGCCCTTCCAGCCTCGCGCTGGAGGGGCCGTTTTCGTCTGGGGCCATTACGCTTTCCGGCGTGAGCGACGAATCGGAAGGCGGCGGCGAAAGCACCCTCACCGTAGTTCTGGCCGGTGGGGTGAACCTGGCCATCGCGGTGCTGAAGCTCGTCGCGGGCATCATCACCGGATCCGGCGCGATGTTGTCGGAGGCCGCGCATTCGGTCGCCGACACCATCACCGAGGTGCTGCTGCTCACCGCGTTGAAGCGGTCCGAGCGGCCGGCGGATCGCCGCCATCCGTTCGGGTACGGCAAGGAGCGGTACTTCTGGTCGCTGCTGGCCGCGGTGTCGATCTTCGCTTCCGGTGCGGTTTTCGCGCTGTACGAAGGATTTGCCACTGTTTTCGGGGAAGGCGCGGAGCAGACCAAACCGATCGTCGGCTACGTCGTGCTGGCGATCGCGTTCGCGCTCGAATCGGTGTCGTGGACGCAGGCGGTCCGTCAGGTCCGGCGCGACGCGAAGGCCGAGCAGCGGCCGTTCTTCGCCTACCTGCGGATGATCGACGATCCGGCCCCGAAGACGGTGCTGTTCGAGGACTCGGCCGCGCTGGTCGGCCTGCTGCTCGCGTTCGCCGGGATCGGGCTGCATCAGCTGACCGGCTCGGACGTGTGGGACGGCATCGCGTCAATCCTCATCGGCGTGCTGCTGGCGTGCGTCGCCTACCTGCTCGGCAGCACGAACCGCGGTCTGCTGGTCGGCCGTCAGGCGGATCCGCGCCTGGTCCGGGGCATCCGGGACCACCTCGGGGCCGCGCCTGAGATCGACGCACTGGTGGATCTGCAGACCATGCTGATGGGCACCGACCACGTCCTGGTCTGCGCCCGCGTGGACTTCGACGACGCACTCGGGGCCGCCGACCTGGAACGCGCGTGCGTCCGGATGGCGGACGAGCTGAGCGAGCGGTTCCCGGACGTCGCGGAGGTCTTCATCGAACCGGTGCCGCGGACGGACGAAAAGCTGCGCGCGACGGTGCTGGCCCGGTACGGCCTCCCGCCGCGGCCGACTCAGTAGCCGAAGTCCTGCGTCCAGTACCAGCCGTCCGTCGCGACGCCGACGCCCAGTTTCGTCAGCGAGCAGTTGAGGATGTTCTTGCGGTGCCCGCTGGAGTTCATCCACATCTGCATCACCTGGTCCGCGCTGGTCGCGCCCTTCGCGATGTTCTCCGCGCCCGGCTTGGAGTATCCGGCGGCGGTGATGCGGTCGGCGAAGCTTTCGCCTTCCGGGGTGTCGTGGGAAAAGTAGTCGCGGTTGGACATGTCGTCGCTGTGTCCCTGCGCGGCTTTGTCGAGGTGCGATTCCTCGGTCACCGGGTCGCAGCCCGCTTTGCTTCGCTCGTCGTTGACCAGGCTGATGACCTGACCCGCCAGCGTCGGCGAGCTGCGCGGCTTCGGCGACGGCTTCGCGCTGCTGCTCGTCGGAGTGTCCTCTTTGGACTCTTCGGTAGGCGGCGGAGGCGGCGCGGGCTTTGCTGATGTCGAGGGTGTCGTCGTGGTCGCGGGCGCGCTGGAACTCGGGGTCGCCGACGTGGAGGACGCCGGCGACACCGCGAAGGGCCGCAACGCACCCGCGGACAGCCCGTCATCGCGCGTTTCCGGGACTGCGACGCTCAGCGTGTCGAGGTGCCCGGAGCGCAGCGCGAAGGTGCCGCCGGCTGCTCCGAGCCCCCCGAAGAGAACACTGAGAGTCACACTCACGACCCGGACGCGCACACTAATGGAGGACACAGCCGCGGAAACTATCACGAACTGATTACGATGGTTACCTCCAAATGGCGCAGCGGCCGGAGACCCACTAACCAGCGTCGAGAACCTCGATGTAGCCGTCGGTCCCGTTAACCCGGATTCGCTGTCCGTCCTTGAGCAGCCGCGTCGCGCCTTGGACCCCGACGACCGCGGGCAGGCCGTACTCCCGCGCGATCACCGCGCCGTGCGTCATCAGGCCGCCGACCTCGGTCACCAGGCCGGTGATCGCGACGAACAGCGGCGACCAGCTCGGGTCGGTGTACGCCGTGACGAGGATGTCGCCCGGTTCGAGATCCGCGTCGGCGAGATCCAGGATGACGCGGGCGCGTCCTTCGATGGTCCCGGCGGACACCGGCAGGCCGACCAGCGCGCCCTCGGGCAGATCGTCGCGCCGGTAGCTTCCGGACATCGCGTCGCCGTCCGACGTCAGGACCCGGGGCGGCGTCAGCGATTCGTAGGTCCGGAAGGCTTCCTTGCGCTGCTGGATCAGCTCGCGGTCCACCTCGTTCGTCCGTACGACCTCCTGGAATTCCTGCAGCCGCAAGAAAAAGAGGTCCTCCTGCTTTTCGAGCACCCCCGCCTGCACCAGCCGCTGCGCCTCGCCGAGCAGAGCTTGCTTGTACACGAAATAGCGGCTGACCATGCCGTACTTCGGGTATTCGCGGTATCCGGTGAAGGTCCGGACGCGCTCGATCATCCGCTCGGTTTCTTCGACCTTCGACTCGCCGTCCGCCAAGCCACGCAAGCGCTCCAGCACTTCCTGCGCCTTGTCCAGAGCCTCCCGCCGCCCCTGGTCGAAGCGGCGCTGCCCGGCCCCGGGCTCGAAGTTTTTGATGTTGGACAACAACATCGGCACCAGCGCGACCGGCTGCTCGCTCCACCGCGGCCGGGTAATGTCGATCTCGCCGACGCAGCGCATGCCGTACTTGTCGAGGTACCCCTGGATCGCCGCGCGCGATTCCTCCCCGCCGGCCAGCTTGGGCAGCTCGTCGAGGAAGCCGTTGTCCTCGACGTCCTGCAGGAACGCGACGACTTCGGGATGCGCCCGCAGCACGTCCGCGACGTCGAGGAGCGCCAGGCCCATCTCCGAGGTGATGTTGTTCGGCACAGACTGGGTAAGCGTGTCCGCGACGTTCTTCTCGCCGAGCCAGTCCTGCAGGTGGTCGTTCAGCCACCAGGACGCCTGCATCGCCGCGGTGAACACCTCGTGGCTGCGCGGATCGAAGAGGATCCGGCGCATTTCCTTGATGTCCTCGAAGACGAAGTCGAGCAACTCGCTGCCGGACTTCGTCGCGATTTCGCGCTGCAGCGCGGCGATGGAGGCCTCGCTGTGCTGGATCAGCTCGGTGACGATCGCCGGATCAGTCTCGATGGTGACCGGTGCGGCACCGGGGACCGGTTCGCCGGGTCCGTCGTCCTCGGCCAGCGGGATGAAGCCGTCGCGGGAAAGGACGGTCTCCAGCGCGTCGCCCGTCAGCGGGTCGGATTTCGCTATCATCGCCACGAAATTGGCGCGGCTCTTGGGCACGGACAGCAGTGCGGTGGCGTCCGCGAACAGCCGCCCGCCCGCCTCGGCCATCGGTCGCGGGGTCGTCAGCTGCCAGACCGACAGGCCGAGCGGCTTCATCGCGTCGGTCATCATCTGCTGGTGCCCGACGGAGAGGTAGACGCGGTTGCCCTCGTCGGCGGCCTCCGGGATCGGGAACAGCGTCGTGATGGGGCGGCTTTGGACGATCTGGAACTCGTCGCCGGCCAGGCACCATTCGATGTCCTGCGGACGGCCGAAATGCGCTTCGATCGTGCGGCCGAGTGCCACGAGCCGCAGCACCTGCTCGTCGGTCAGCGCGGGCTGTTCCTGCTGGTCCGCGGCGATCTGCTGCTCTTCGGTGCCGCCGCCTTCGACGGCCAGGATGGCCCGCTGTTTGGCGGCGATCGCCTTCTCGATGATCGCACCGTCGCGCACCTGGTAGCTGTCGGCGTTGACCAGACCGGAAACCAGCGCCTCGCCAAGGCCGAAGCTGGCCTCGACGGTGGCGATCTTGCGGTTGGACGTCACCGGATCGGCGGTGAAGAGGATCCCGGCCACCTCCGGGAAAACCATCTGCTGCACGACCACGGCCATGTGGACTTTCCGGTGGTCAAAGCCGTTGCGCAGCCGGTAGGTCACCGCGCGTTCGGTGAACAGCGACGCCCAGCACCGGCTGACGTGCCGCAGGACCGCCTCCGCGCCGATGACGTTCAGGTAGGTGTCCTGCTGACCAGCGAAGGACGCGCCCGGAAGGTCTTCCGCAGTCGCGCTCGACCGCACCGCGTAGGCGCGGCCGTCCACGAGCGCGTCGGTGATCTCCGCCGCCAGATCGTCCGGAATGGCGATGGCTTCCAGCGCTTGGCGCACCTCCGCGCTGCCTTCGCTGATCGCGTCCCGGTCGTCCGGGTTCAGGCTCGACAACCGCTCCAGCGGCTTCGCCAGTTCCGGCGCGTTCTGCATGATCCGCTCGAACGCGTCCGTCGTCACGCAAAAACCGGGCGGCACGCGGACCCCGTCGATCCGCGCGAGTTCGCCCAGGTGTGCACCCTTGCCTCCGACGATCGCGACCTGCTCCTGGTCGATCTCCTGGAGACCGAGCACGTAGCTGCCCATTCGTTCGTTTCCCCCGTCTGTGGTCGTTCTCGGCTGGAGATTCTGCGGTACCACCCGGGTCTTGCGGCAAGCCCCCTGATGCGTTATAAGTTAAATACGGCAGGGAGATGAGTTCTCTTCTGCCTTTTCTTTTTCCCACTTCACGAGCTGACCTTCGTCGTCGTGATGGCTTCCTTCGTGACTGCACGGCCGGTCTGGTCCGTCGCGGTCGCGGTGGTTGTCGTGGTCACGTCCGCGCGCGCCGAAAGCGTGCAGGCGCGAGTGACCTGTTCGCCAGGGGCCAGCTGGGTGACGGCGAACGAGCAGGCCGGGTCCGCGGCGCGGACGGTCACGTCGTGCAAGGGTGCGTCGCCGGTGTTGCGGAGGGTGCTCAC
Organism: Amycolatopsis sp. NPDC003676; assembly: GCF_053587275.1. Lineage (NCBI taxonomy): Bacteria > Bacillati > Actinomycetota > Actinomycetes > Pseudonocardiales > Pseudonocardiaceae > Amycolatopsis > Amycolatopsis sp. NPDC003676. The sequence goes on along the minus strand of NZ_JBSFNS010000021.1, from coordinate 59,702 downwards.
GTACGTCACCGGGTCACCCGGCCGGATCGGCTGCTGCAGGTAATCGCGGTGCAGGTCCAGCGCTGGGTGGAGCACCGTGAAGTCCGGTTTCCCGGTCGCGGAGACCGGCGGGCCCCACGGTGCGGCGGCGGTCGCGGTCACCGGGGCAGCGGTTGCCGGAGCGGCGCACTGGTAGCGCTGGGTTCCGCCGACCGGCAGCTCGGCGAAGGTGCGCCCGCAGGCGGGGTCAGTCACGCGGACGTCGTGCAACGGCTGGTCGCCGGTGTTGGTGAGCACGACCTCGACCGGCACCGAGTCGTCGGCTCGATACGCGCTGCCGACGGCGTGTTTGGCGACGGTCAGCGCGGGCTTCTTCACCTTGAACGACGCCTGCGCGGTGGCGCTCACCGTCCGCTGCGTCGGGTCGGTGCCAGTCACCTTCGCGGTGTTCGTGAATCCCGTCGCGCCCGCGGTGATCGTGCACTGGTACTCGATTTGGGCGTCCGGGGCCAGGCTCGGGATCTGGTGCGAGCAGGCCGGGGTGCGATCGTCCACAACGGACACCGCGGTCAGCGGGACGTCGCCGACGTTGCGGACCAGCACCGAGAACGTGACCTTGTCGCCCTGGCGCACCTCGTACGGCTGGGCGTCCTTCATGATCGCGATTTCCGGGTGGATGACGTCGATCTTCGCCGAGCCGGACGCGGTGACCGGGCGGTTCGTCGGGTCGGTTCCGGTCAGCGTGGCGACGATGGCGAAGTCGTCCAGCTTGGCCTTCACCGGGCACTGGTAGCTCTGCGCGGCACCGGGTTCGAGACGGTCGAACTTCTTCGGGCAGCCGGGATCGTTGCTGGTCACCGCGGTGAGCGGGACGTCGCCGGTGTTCGTGACGGCGACCGTCACGGTGAGGTTGTCGCCAACCCGCGCGACGGTCGGGTTCGCCGAGGTCATCACGGTGAGCGCGGGGTGGATGACGTCGATGTGCGCGTCGGCGGACGCGGTGAGCGGCGGGCCAACCGGCGGGGTTCCGGTCACGCGCGCGGTGCTGACGGCATCGTCGGCTGGGGCGGGGATGGTGCAGTCGTAGGTTTTGTTCGCTTTCGGGGCGAGGGTGTCGAGGGTTTTCGCGCACGGGCCTTGGTCGGCGACCTTGACGGCGGTCAGCGGGGCGTCGCCGGTGTTGGCGACCATGATGGTGAAGGTGACCGGGTCGCCTGCGCGGAACGGGCCGCCGTGGACGGTTTTCGTCACCGCCAAACCCGGGTGCACGACGGTGAACGCCGCGTCCGCGCTGGCGGTTACGGTGCCGCCGAGCGGGTCGGCCGCGGTTACCTTCGTGGTGTTCGAGTAGCCGTCATGTCCGGCCTTGGTGGTGCAGGTGTAGTGCTGTTCTTCTCCTGCCGCCAAGCTGGGGAAGTCGCGGGCGCAGTCGGGGGTGTTCTGGTCCACAATGGACACCTTGGTCAGCGGGACGTCTCCGCTGTTGCGCACGGTGACGGTAAAGGTGACTTGGTCCCCTTCTCGCACCTGAGCCGGATCGACCGTCTGCGTGATGTGGACGGCGGGGTGAATGACGTCGACGTGCGCGCTCGCGTTCGCAGTCACCGGACGGCTGGACGGATCGGTGCCGGTCACCGTCGCGTCGCTGGTGAGGTCGTCGGTTGCGGGATGCGTGCAGATGTAGGTCTGCTTCGATTGCGGGGCAAGGGTTCCCAGCCGCTTTGCGCATTCTGGGACAGCCGGGTCGGCGACCTGGGTGTCGTGGAGTTCGGTGTCGCCGGCGTTGGTCACGGTCAGGGTGAATGTCGCGGGTTCGCCCGGGTGCACGACGGCCGGTGCCGCGCTTTGCGCGAGCGTGACGAGCGGGTGGATCACGTCGATCGCCGCCTCGGTCGCCGCTGTCACCGGTGCTCCGACCGGCGGTTTCGCGGTGACCTGCAGTGCTTCGGTCACGTCGGCACTCGGCGCGGTGGTGGTGCAGTCGAACGTCCAGTTGGCTCCGAGGGCGAGTGCATCGTGTTGCTGCGTACAGCCTTCGGCGCGGGCCATCGAACTGACGGCCAGTCCGGTGAGCGGCACGTCGCCAGTGTTCGCGACGATCACGTGCACTGCGACGGCGTCGTTTTCACGGAACGGTCCACCTTGGACAGTCGCGGTCAAGGTCACCGCTGGGTGCTGCACGGTGAACGCCGCGCTCGCCTTTGCGGTGACTGAGCGGCCGGTCGGGTCGGTGCCGGTCACGGTCAGGTCGTTAGAGAAGCCTTGCGCTCCGGCCACCGTCGAGCAGGTGAAGTTCTGTTTACCCTGTGCAGCAACAGTTCCCAGAGTTCGCGCGCATTCCGCGACACGGTCGTCTGCCACCGCGACATCATGGAACTCGGCGTCGCCGGTGTTGCTTACCGTGACCGTGAACGTGACACGGTCCCCCTCGCGCACCTGCGAAGGCGCAGCGGCGACGGTGGCCGCCAGCCCCGGGTGAACCACGTCGACCCGCGCGTCCGCGGTTGCGCGTTGTGTCGTGCCGAGCTGATCTTTGCCAGTCGCGACAACGGTATTGGTCACGTCGTCCGCCGGAGCTAACTGTTCGCACTTGTACGTCTCGACCGCGTTGGGAGCCATGGTGCCGAAGTTGCGCACACAACCCGGCACGCTGTCGTCCGCCACCTCGACGTCATCGAGCGGCACGTCGCCAGGGTTGCGCACCGTGACCGTGAAGGTGACACGGTCCCCTTCGCGTACCTGTGCGGGAGACGCGGCCGCAGTGACTGCCAAGGCCGGGTGGATCACCGTGACGGTCGCCGAGGACTTGGCCGTGACCGGTCGACCGGTGCCGTCAGTACCCGTGGCGGTGATGGTGTTTGTGGTGGTCATAGCGGGTTTCGCGGTGCAGGAGTAGGCCTGCTGCGTCCCGGGCGTGAGTACCCCGAAGGACCGCGAGCACGCCGGATTCGTGTCGTCAGTGACGTCGACCGGATTGAGCGGGCTGTCGCCGGTGTTGCGCACGGTGACATTCCAGGTGACCTGGTCCCCGCCGTGCACCACTGCCGGGACAGCCGCCTTCGCGACGGACAGCGCGGGCGTGATGAGGGGGACTTTCGCGTCCGCGGTCGAGGCGACGACCTTGCCGAGCGGGTCGATCCCCTTCACGGTCGCGCTGGCCCCGTCCGGCAGCGGAACCGTCGCCGTACAGGTGCCCACCGCGGATTGCCCCGGCGCGAGAGACCCGACGGCACGGGCGCACGAGGGGACCCCTGAGTCGCTGATGACCACGTCGTGCAGCGGAACGTCGCCGGTATTGACGGCCTTGAGCGTGAAGGTCGCCTGATCGCCAGCGCGGTAAGCCGGTTTGTCGACCTGCTGGCTCAACGTCACAGCCGGGCGGAGGACGTCGACGTTGCTGCCCGCCGAAGCCGACAGCCGTTCCCCGCCAGAGCCGACGCCAGTCACCTTGACCGTCGAGACGAAACCCTTCTCCGGCGCGGCGAAAGTGCACTGATAGCGCGTGACGGCACCCGGAGCCAGGGAACCGATCTTCTTGCCGCACTGCGGATTCTGCTCGTCCGAGACGTCTACATCGGACACCGGCGTCGAGGCCGGATTCGTCACGCTCACCGTGAACGTCACCTGGTCGCCAGCGTGCACCCGATGCGGTTCAGCGACCGCGCTGACCTGCAAATCCCGCGGTGCCCGGACCGGAGTCGCGTGCGCGGCGGAGGGCAGCGGAGTGGCCATCAGGCCGAGGACTAAGAGCAGACGTTTCCCGGCCGAAACCATGCGCGCAAGTTTTCCACCATCCGGTGACGTCGCGGCGATTTCCTACCCGGCAGTGGGATTACCTCACTCCGCTGAGCGATGAGTGAGACGCACGGTTGACTCGTGGGTGATCGCCGCTGCCTGATCGAGGAAGCCGATCACCGTTTGGAGTTGCTCGTCGGAGTAACCGGCCGCGAGCGACTTCATCGCCGCGACGGTGTAGTCCCAGAGCGGGGCAGCGCGCTCGACGTTCGCCTGGCTGATGCCGACGAGGACTTTCCGCCGGTCGTCCGGATGCGGCATCCGGTTGACGATGCCCTTGCGCTCGAGCCGGTCGACCAGCGCGGTGACGGACGCGGGCGCGAGCCCGGCGTACTCGGCCAACTCCTTCGGCGTAAGCGGGCCGAGCCGGGCGAGGTAGTCGGTGACCTTGCTTTCGACCGCCGAGAGCCCGCTCTGTTCGGCGATGGCGGTGTGGAACATGACCGTCTCCGTCGACAGCACCCGCGAACGATTCAGCAGCTCAGCGACCAGGTTCTCGCGCTCGCTTGACATGCCCGGGAGTCTAGCGGACTATTTAGTTCGACAGAACGAATTACTTTCCAAGATATTCGAGGGGACGAACCATGGCACGAGTTTTGATCGCGGGCGGGGGCATCGCGGGGGCGATCACCGCGATCGCACTGCACGAGGTGGGCCACGAACCGGTGCTGTACGAGGCGTACGACCGCAGCTCGGAAGGGGTCGGCGCGTTCCTGACGCTCGCGGTGAACGGCCTCGACGCATTGGCGCCGCTAGGCCTGAAACCGCTGGTCCAAGACCTGGGCTTCGACACGCCGCGGATGACGCTCGGGCTCGGCAACGGGCGCAAGCTCAGCGAGTTCCCGCTCGGCGGACCGCTGCCGGACGGCACGGTGAGCCAGACCGTTTTGCGCTCCGACCTCTACGTGGCGCTGCGCGACGAGGCGGCCAGACGCGGCGTGCGCACGGAGTTCGGCAAGCGGCTGACCGACGCCAAACAAACGGCGGACGATGTCACCGCCACCTTCGCCGACGGCACGAAAGCCCAAGGTGACCTGCTGATCGGCGCTGACGGCCTACGGTCGACAGTCCGCGGAATCCTTGATCCGTCCGCGCCGTCGCCGCGATACGTGCCGCTGCTCAACACCGGCGGCTTCGCGCGCGGCCTCGATCTCGACGACCAGCCGGGCATCATGCACATGGTGTTCGGCCGCAAGGCGTTCTTCGCGCACGTGCTCGCTCCAGACGGCGCGGTCTGGTGGTTCGCGAACGTGCCGCACGCTGCCGAGCCGACCGAATCCGACCTCGCCGCGATGCGCGGGCCCGGCTGGCGGAAGCGGCTGCTCGACCTGGTGCGCCCGGATCGCACTCCGGCCACCGCGATCATCGAGGCCAGCGAAAACATCTACGAACCGTGGGCGACGTACGACTTCCCGACGGTCCCGGTGTGGCACCGCGGCCGGATCGGCCTCATCGGCGACGCCGCACACGCGACGTCACCGGCAGCGGGTCAGGGTGCGGCGATGGCGATCGAGGACGCGGTGACGCTCGCGATGTGCCTGCGCGACGTGTCCGACCCGGCGGCCGCGTTGACCACCTTCGAGGCCTTGCGCCGCGAGCGAGTGGAAGCCGTTGTGGCCCAAGGAAAACGCAACGGCGACGCCAAAGCCCCCGGACCGATCGGCCGGGTGCTCCGCGACTTCTTCATCGCGCGCGCCGTGCGCAAACCGGCCGCCGACGACCCGAACCGGTTCATGTGGGACCACCGGATCGACTGGGCGGCCCCGGTGAAGGCGGCTTAGCGCCAGGTGTCGACGCGGTGGAAGTTCTTGTACGCCCGGCTCGGCGTCGGCCCGCGCTGCCCCTGGTAGCGGGAGCCCGCTTCGCTGGAGCCGTACGGGAATTCCGCCGAGCTGGACAGCCGGAAAATGCACAGCTGGCCGATTTTCATGCCGGGCCACAGCGTGATCGGCAGGTTCGCGACGTTCGAAAGCTCGAGCGTGATGTGCCCGGAGAAGCCGGGGTCGATGAAGCCCGCGGTGGAGTGGGTGAGCAGCCCGAGGCGGCCGAGCGAGGATTTGCCCTCGAGCCGTCCGGCGAGGTCGTCGGCGAGGGAGACCTGCTCGAAGGTGGACCCGAGCACGAACTCGCCGGGGTGCAGCACGAACGGCTCGTCGCCCTCTTTTTCGACCAGCGAGGTCAGCTCGTCCTGCTGCAGCTGCGGGTCGATGTGGGTGTATTTGCTGTTGTCGAAGACCCGGAAGTAACGGTCGAGCCGGACGTCGATGCTGGACGGCTGGACCATGTCAGGGTCGAAGGGGTCGATGCCGAGACGGCCGGCGTCGAGCTCTTTGCGGAGGTCACGGTCACTGAGCAGCACGGATGCAGCCTATCGGGCGGGCAGGCGCGGCTGGGGCACCCCTCCGCTCGAACACCGCGTTCATCCGCTTGAGGTACCGCCGGCGCCCGAACGCCCCGAGCGCTTCCTGCAGCGCAGTCGCGCCGGGGACGAGCTGGCGGACCGTCTCCGCCGCGTAATTCACCCCCGCGGCGGCGAGCACCGCGGCCTGCGCGACCGGGTTGTCCGGCAGCCCGAGAAAGTCGGCGTTGTCCCGCCCGAGCACGAGCCGGCTGATCGCGGAATGCACGCCGACGTTCACCTGCGCGAGCACTTTGCCGGCGGCCCCGCGCCCCTCGCCGATCGCCGCGTGCGTGTCGACGAGGGCGCGGGCGAGCCGTTTGGAGTCGTCGTCCGGGATGAATTCGGTGGCGGCCAGCATCCAGAGCAACCGCCAGGCGTCGTCCTCGTCGGCGGGCAGCAGCTCGTCGGTGACGCCCATCAGCCAGCCGACGTAGCGCCAGAGGTGGAGGATGTCGGCCTTCTCGCGAGCGGTGTAGCGGAGGCCGAGGAGTTGCGTGCCGAAGACGTAGACGAGCGAGAAGAGCAGGAGCGTGCCCGCAGTCTGGACCTGATTGACCGGCCGGTCCCACCGGTCGTAATCCCAATCCGGCCGGCTGTTCATCGCGCGCCGGACGTGCGCGTGCACCAGCCGGATCCGGAGCGCGGCCTGATACCCCGTGCTGTGCTTGCGGAGCGCCCCCGGAGTCGTGACGTCAATCCACCACGCCGCGGTCTCCACCAGCCGCCGCGGTGCCCGATACTCGATTTCGCCGGTGCCGACCAGGGATTTCGTCGCTCGCGAGGCTAGGTAACCGCCCATGAGCGACATGTCGCCTAGGGGGAAGAGGCCGAGGAGTCCGGCTCTCGTGATCGCCTTCGCGCCGCGGAGGAGCCTTTCCTGGTCGACCCAGTACGGAGTGGCTTCGACGTGCTCGATGAACTGCTTTAGCTCCGGCGGCGCTGGTTCGCCCGCGAGCGCCTGGTCGACCCGGCTTTGGTTGTGGGGTTCCCGATGCAGCCACTCGACGACGGCGTCGGCCAGGGCGTCTTCCTGCTGCGCGAAGGTCCGGAGCCTCTTGAGCTGCGCTTCGTCCGCAGTGGCACCTCGGGTCCGGGCTGCCAGGCGGAACCCGCCTTGGCGGAACATCTCCGGGGGCATCTCGGGGTCGTCCATCGCGCACCTCCGTGGGTCGACAACAAGTGTTGTCACTTTGAGGCCGGGGCGTCAAGGCGTGGCCCCGCTGGACATGGGGGTGCCGAGGTTGTGTATGCTGGCTGGGCACTGCGGATGTAGTTCAATGGTAGAACATCAGCTTCCCAAGCTGAATACGCGGGTTCGATTCCCGTCATCCGCTCTCTTGCGAAAGCCCCAGGTCGCACGGTGTCTACTGTGGACCTGGGGCTTTTTCTTACGGACTGAATTCCGCAGTCAAGGCAACCGGGTGAAAGCGGAGATATGCCTTGACTTCACGATCGAGAAGTGGCGCGTGTCAAGGGTTGCCACCCGCGTGATCCCAAGCCGCTCGGCCAGAGCGACCACACACGCATCGGCAGTACCCAGCGGGAGATCGGCGACTTCTCCACAAGGTCGGCTGCCCGCGCGATGTCGGCGAGCATCATCGACTCGACGGTGTAGAGCCCATGAGCGACGTCGCGAAGGAAGTCGGCCTCTGCCGACGCACCGGCGCGCGAGCCGAGCATGTAGCCGATCTCCACGAGCAGCGGCTCCGGCAAGACCAGCGGTTCTAGCGTTGAAGCCAAGAGTTCCGTGGTCGTCCTCGCTCCGGTTGCCCATCGCCACCACGACCCCGGTGTCAACCAGAATCACGCCGACTTGCTCGATCCGCTGCCGAGTTCGCGGCGGGCCACTTCCTTGGCACGCCGACCTAGGTCATGCTCGCCGTCGAACACGCCCACAGTACGAAACTGACGGCGAGGCGGCTCAGCATCCGGCGGAGCTTCCGCCAGTTGACGAAGGGCCGCCAACGCAGCGGACACCCGTTCGTCGGGAACGGCCTCGAGGAGACGACGAGCCTCTTCGCGAGGAACGCCCGGATCCGGGGTTTCGCTAGTCGTCATGCGCCCATCTTAGCCGCAACCATGCGTGACCCCAACGAATGCGAACTGCGCAGCGCTATCTCCGGGCGAGTTTGGGTAGCGTTACGCGAACTCGCCGGCGACGAGTCGGCGCAGCCAGCGAGGGCTCCGCAGGCAAACGCGAGACAGAGAAGCAACCACCGAAGCGGCCGCGCCCGGCGTTTCCATTGGTTGAGGATGATCCTCTCACCCTGCCGAGAAGTCTAAAGCCTACTGTGGACACTCGATGAATCAGCTGCGACGCGCATCCCGCTCGCCGAGCCACGCCTCCCAGTAAGCCTCCTGCTCCTCGACCGTCGCCAGTTGGTCGGCTGGTGCCTCGTCGAAGGTTTCCACGAGGTCGGAGAGGCCAGCACCTTTCCCCGGGTGCATGACGTAGATTCTCCAGCCACCGCCCATGTCTCGGGCCATGCCGCTGGGGTAGGTGTCCAGTCGGGAGCCTTGGACTGCGATGCGCAGGCCCTGAGGCTCCACTTGGCGGCGTAACCGGACGAGGGCTTCGAAAGCGTCCGGGCCGGTCGCGACAACGGGGTCGGTCCCCGGACGTATCGTCAACTCGAGTCGGTAAGCGTCTGATCTGCTGTACGGATCGGTCCAGCAGCGCAGCCTCGCGTCATAACGCTCGTCGCCTTCGATGATCAGCACTGGCCGATCGAGACTGAGCTTCGGGTCCGGCATGGCTCGATTCAAGCAAGAACGCTCCGGACTATCCAGCCTCGGTCATCGCGTCTTCCTTCGCCACCGACGAAGTCGCCCTGCGGTGGAACCAAAACAACCCGCACAACACCGCCAGCCACACCACTCCCACGATCAGCGCCAGGCGGGTGTCTTCCGCGAACGCCATCACCACGAAGATGAACACCATGAACGCCATCGTCAAAACCTGACCCACCGGCCAGAACGGCACCGGGAACTCCCGCGAAGCCTGTTCCCCAGCGGACAGCCGACGGCGGGCTCGGTAGTGCGTCAGCAAAATCATGAACCAAACCCACACCGTCGCGAACGTGCCCACCGACGCGATCAGCAGGAAAGCGCTGTCCGGCAACAGATAGTTCAGCACCACAGCCAGGCTCAGAGCCGCAGCGACCACCAGGACGGTCATCCACGGGATGCCATTGCGCGTAACCCTGGCCATGACCGCGGGGGCTTGGCCGCGCTGAGCCAGGCCGTAGATCATTCGGCCGGCGCCGAAGATGTCGCTGTTGATCGCGGACAACGCTGCCGTCACCACGACGATGTTCAGAACCGTTGCGGCGGAGTGCAATCCAAGACCGGCGAAGATTTGGACGAACGGGCTTCCCGAGGTGCTGATCGTGTTCCACGGGTTCAGCATCATGATGATCGCCAGGGTCGCCACGTAGAAAAGCAAAACCCGGACGGGAACCGTGTTAACCGCCTTCGGCATGGCTGTGCGTGGGTCTTCGGATTCGGCGGCGGTGAGGCCTAGAATCTCCGTGCCGCCGAAGGCGAACATCACCAGGGCGAACGACGCGATGAAACCGCCGATTCCATTGGGGAACCAGCCGCCGTGGGACCATAGGTTGGTGACACCACCCGACGTGCTGCCGAGGCCGAAGATCAGGATCGCCGCGCCGCCCAGGATCATGGCGACGATGGCGACTACCTTGACCAGGGTGAACCAGAATTCCAGTTCACCATAAACCCGTACGCTGACCAGGTTCGCGGCGGCGATGACCAGGATCGTGAGCACTACCCAGATCCACCGGGGCACGTCCGGGAACCAGAATCCCATATACACAGCCAAAGCCGTCACATCGGCGACGCAAACGATCACCATCTCGAACGCATACGTCCAGCCGGTCAGGAAGCCTGCCAGCGGGCCCAAATGCTTCCGCGCGTATTCGCCGAACGAGCCGGGGGCTGGATCGTTGACGGCCATCTCGCCCAAAGCACGCAGGACGAAGAAAATCGCCGCGCCGCCGATGAGATACGCGATCAACACGGACGGGCCCGCTTTGGCGATCGTGTCCGACGAGCCGTAGAACAATCCGGTGCCGATCGCCGAGCCCAAGGCAATGAACCGGATGTGCCTGCCGTTCAACCGGCGGCTCAAACCATCCCCGGACTTCGTCGTCATCGACGGTACCTCCCGAAGCGGCCCGCGGCGTGCGAGCGAGTCGGCACAGTAGAACCGATCCGGCCAGGGCCGCCCAACCAACGACTACCGGAAAGCGTCTGCGATTTCAGACGGTCCACAAAGGACCCTCAGCCTTCCACCAATTCCCACGGCGCACCGGGTTCGGCGCGGTCGAACACCTGGCCCGGCGCGGCGAGCAAGGCCGGCACGACGTCCGGGTACAGCTGCACGACGTGTTCCAGTTCCAAGCCTTCCACCTCGAAATCCTCCGCCTCGGGGACCTCGAAGCCGACGAACAGCCACGTGCCGTCCTGCTCTCGAACAACCTGGCGGACCGCCCGCGACGGCGCCTCGGCGGTCGTGCCGATTTCGGTCAAGCCGGTGCTCAGCTGGACTTCCTCCAGCGGCGAACCGGGATGCCTCCAGGCAGCGATGCGGGCGTCGCGGTGGGCGAGGTCCTCGTCCAGGTCGTCGGAATCCGACACCGAGCTGAGCAGCCAGGTGCGGCGTTCCGGGTCCCAGTCCGCGGCCATCCCGGCGGGCACGTCGGCCAGCGCGACCAGGTGCGGCAGCAGCGCCACCGCCTCGCGCAGGACCATCGCGCCGAACACCTGGCGGTTGACCTCCATGTCCTCTTCGAACTCTGCGCCGTCGCTGATGAACCAGTCGCCGTCGTCGTCGAGGACGACGAAGGCCAGTTTCTCCGGGTGCTCCACCAGTTCGTGCGCGATGATCACCGGGGATTCCGGGTCCTGTCGCAGCGGCCATTCCTCGGACATGTTCACTCCCCGTCGTCGATTACCTGCAACCACTCGGCATCCGGCGCCTCGCGGAAGAACACTTCGCCCGGCTCCGCGTCCAGCAGCTCCACCACGTCCGGGTACAGCTGCGCCACGTGCCCGAGTTCGAGGGTGTCAACCTCGACCTCGGTCTGCTCGTCCGGGTCGGGCACCTCGAAGCCGACGAACATCCACGTGCCGTCTTCTTCCCGGCTCACGTACCGCACGCTGCGGGCCGGAGCGTCCGCCGCGGTGCTGATCTCCATCAACCCCTGGCTGAGGTTCACCTCGTCCATCGGCGACCCGGCGTGCGGCCAAGCGGCCTCGCGGGCCTCCCGGTACGCGCGAGCCTCCTCGTCGTCGCTCGGGACGAGCGGCGAGATCAGCACCCAGGTCCCATTCCCGGCGTCCCACTCCGCACCCATCCCGGCGGGCAGCTCGGCCAGTGCCTTCAGCTGCGGCAGCTTCTCGACGACGTCGTGGAGACACATCGTGGCGAACTGTTCTTCGTCGAGCTCCGGGTCGTCGCCGAACTCCGAACCGTCGCTGACGAACCAGCCCTCCTCGTCGTCGAGAAGCACGTGATCCAGCTTTTCCGGATGCTCGATCAGGCCCCGCGCGACGAGCACCTCCGTGTGCGGTTCTTGCCTCATCCGCCAGTCCTGCGACATACCCGCTCCCCACCTCGCGTTCGGCTGCGGGCCCATCCCACCAGACCCGCTCGGCCAGGTGCACAGCGCGTCTCCGGCAGGAAATTCCACACCTATCGAATTAGGCTCGGCGGCATGGTCCTGCCCGAACGTCTCGCCCGGTTCAACCGCGTGGTCACCAACCGGGTCACGAAACCCTTCGCCGGCAAGCTGCCCGGATTCGGGGTGGTCGTGCACCGCGGACGCAAGTCCGGCCGCGAGTTCCGCACCCCGCTGAACATCTTCCGCACCGACGACGGATTCGTCGTCGCGCTCACCTACGGGCCCGACGCCGATTGGGTCCGCAACGTCCGTGCCGCGGGCGAGGCGGAGGTGATCACGCGCGGCCATAAATACCGCGTGCGTGATCCGGAACTCGTGCATGATGAATCGCGCCGGCCGATGCCGCCCGGGGTGCGGCAGTTCCTCAGACTGGTCGGCGTCACGGATTTCCTTGTGCTTAAACGAGAATAAGGGGCGCGATGCTCACGGGGAAGCTAGTGCGGCTGCGGGCGATCGAACCGTCGGACGCCGAATCGATCTACCGGTGGATTCACGACCCCGCGGTCGGCCAGTACATGACCGGTGATTACCCGCGTTCGCTCGCCCAGTTGCGCAAGCGGGGCGAGGACCGCCCGGTGAACACCTACGAGAATGTCGTGCTCGGCATCGAATCGATCGAGGCGGGCAAGCTGATCGGCGTCGTCGACCTGCGCGACGCGCGCCCAGAGATCGGCCGCGCCGAGCTGGACATCTACATCGGCGAGACCGACCACTGGGACGGCGGATACGGCACTGAGGCGCTGAAACTCATGTGCCGGTACGGATTCAACGTGATGCGGCTGCACCTGATCGCGCTCTGGGTGGTCGCCGAGAACGAGCGCGCGCGGCACGTCTACCGCAAGGTCGGGTTCGTGGAGGACGGCAGGCACCGCGAATGCCATCGCGGGCCCGACGGCCAGTACCACGACATGTACCTGATGAGCCTGCTCGAGCCGGAGCTGAACGACTGAGCTAGCTCTTGACCTGCCGCTTGCCCCACAGGCTCGCGGCGAGCGTCACGCCGATCGCGGCGAGCACGACCTGGGTGATGATCTCCAGCCAGTCGATGCCCTTGGTGTCCGCGTAGCCGAGCCCGCGCGCGATCGCGGTGCCGACGAACGCGGCCACGATGCCGACCAGGATCGTCAGCCAGATCGGGATCGATTGCTTGCCAGGTGCGACCAGCTTGCCGAGCAGGCCGAGGATCAGGCCGATCACGACCGCGCTGATGATGCCGGAAACCGCCATGGCGAACTCCTTCTGCCGAGAGGATCGGGCCCGACCGGTTTAACCCGGAACCCGAGGCGCCAAACCCGGCTTACCGCCCACCTTCGGCCACCGCCACTGGAAGCACGAAAAATGCCCCGGTCCGGGTGCGGACCGGGGCATTTTTCCAGCCAGTGCGATCAGAACGCGGCTTCGTCGATCTCCATCAGCGCGTTGTCCGCGGCCTCCACGATGGCGCGGCGCGAGGTCAGCTCCGGCAGCACGCTCTTCGCGAAGAACGACGCCACCGCCAGCTTGCCCTCGTAGAACGGCTTGTCCTTGGCCGACGCGCCGTTGTCGAGCTTGGCCAGCGCGACCTCGGCTCCCTGCAGCAGCTTCCAGCCGACCAGCAGGTCGCCCACCGACATCAGCAGCCGCACGGTGTGCTGGCCGACCTTGTTGATGTTCTGCGGGTCTTCCTGCGACGAGGTCAGGTAGCCGATCAGCGAGCCCAGCATGGCCTGGGTGTCCTCGAGCGCCTGCTTGAGCAGCGCGCGCTCGTTCTTGAGCCGGCCGTTGCCCGCCTCGGACTCGATGAACTTGGTGATCTCACCGGCCACGAACGCGAGCGCCTGGCCCTTGTCGCGGACGATCTTCCGGAAGAAGAAGTCCAGCGACTGGATGGCCGTGGTGCCCTCGTACAGCGAGTCGATCTTCGCGTCGCGGATGTACTGCTCGATCGGGTAGTCCTGCAGGAAGCCGGAACCGCCCAGGGTCTGCAGCGACTGCACGAGCTGCTCGGTGGCGCGCTCGGAGCCGACGCCCTTGACAATCGGCAGCAGCAGGTCGTTGACGCCGTGCGCCAGCTTCAGGGCCGCTTCGTCACCCTCCCCGGTCCACAGCTGGTCCTGGAAGGACGCGGTGTACAGGTAGATCGCGCGCAGGCCTTCGGCGTACGCCTTCTGCAGCATCAGCGAACGACGCACGTCGGGGTGGTGCGTGATCGTGACGCGCGGCGCGGCCTTGTTCAGCATGTTCGGCAGGTCAGCGCCCTGCACGCGCTCCTTGGCGTACTCCAGCGCGTTCAGGTAACCGGTGGACAGCGTGGCGATCGCCTTGGTGCCGACCATCATCCGGGCGTACTCGATGACCTGGAACATCTGCGCGATGCCGTCGTGCACCTCGCCGAGGAGCCAGCCCTTGGCCGGGGTGCCGTGCTGCCCGAAGGTCAGCTCGCACGTGGTGGACACCTTGATGCCCATCTTGTGCTCGATGTTGGTGACGTAGGCGCCGTTGCGCTCGCCGAGCTCGCCGGTCTTCGAGTCGAAGTGGAACTTCGGGACCAGGAACAGCGACAGGCCCTTGGTGCCCGGCTTGGTCTCGATGCCGGGACCCTCGGGACGGGCCAGCACCAGGTGCATGATGTTCTCGACCATGTCGTTCTCGGCCGAGGTGATGAACCGCTTCACGCCGTCGATGTGCCAGGAGCCGTCCTCCTGCTTGACCGCCTTGGTGCGGCCCGCGCCCACGTCCGAACCGGCGTCCGGCTCGGTGAGCACCATGGTCGCTCCCCAGCCGCGGTCGATCATCAGCTGAGCCCAGTGCTTCTGCTCTTCGGTGCCGTTCTTGTCCACGATCATGGCGAAGTTCGGGCCCGCCAGGTACATGAACAGCGGGGCGTTCGCGCCGAGGATCAACTCGGCCGCGGCCCACTGCACCGTCGGAGGCAGGCCGAAGCCGCCAAGGTCGTTGGTGAGGCCGAGCCGCCACCATTCGCCGTCCATGAGCGCCTTGTAGCTCTTCTTGAACGACTCGGGGATCGTCACGCTGAACGTCTTGGGGTCGTACACCGGCGGGTTGCGGTCCGCGTCGGCGTAGGACTCGGCGAGCGGGCCGGTGGCGAGCTTGTTCAGCTCGGACAAGACGCCGCGGGCGGTCTCCTCGTCCGATTCGGCGAGCACGCCCTTGCCGAGCCGTTCCTGCACGCCGAGTACCTCGAAGAGGTTGAACTCCAGGTCTCGGACGTTGCTCTTGTAGTGGCCCATGTCGTCACTCCGTGTCGTGTTCGGCTTTCCGGCCGGGCACTGGTTCCCTTACTCGCCGGTAACATCAGGATATTACCTACCAGTAACCAGAGCAAGCGAATCCGCCCTTCCAGGGGTGGCAATTCGCTCGGAATGACGGGTCGACCAGGGGTCGGCCTTACCGGGTGCTGCGCGCCACGGCCTCCTGCACCGCCGGGGGACCGGCGCTGTCGTCGAGCTGGGGGACGAGGATGCCGCTGCGGAACGCGATGGTCACCGCGTGTGTCCGGTCGCGAGCGGAAAGCTTGCGGAGAATGCTCTTCACGTGGGTCCGCACGGTTTCCACGGACAGGAAAAGCAGCTTCGCGATCCCGGAGTTCTCCAGCCCTTCGGCGACGAGCTGCAAGACCTGATACTCGCGCCGGGACAGCGGCATGGCGCCCTTGGGCTGCACGAGGTGCCCGTCGACCGGAGCGGCTCTTGGCGACGGTTCGCGCTTGGGCCGCGCGGTGAGCGCGGACAACGCCGGGTCGATGTAACGACGGTCGTGGTGCGCCCGCCGGACCGCCTCGGCGAGCCGCCGGGAATCGACCGCACGCGGCACGATCGCGTGCGCACCCGCGCCGATGGCCGCGGCGAGGTACTGCTGAGTGCGGTTGGTGTCGCGCACGAGGGTGACCAGCACGAGTGCCGGGTCGCCCGCGTTGAGCAGCTTCGCGAGATGGCAGTTGGGGTCGAGCGCGGAGTCGAGGATCACGACGTCCGGACGGACCTGCTCGCACAACTGCATCGCCGCGTGGTGGCTCGCCGCCTGACCGGACCAGTGCAGGCCCAGCGTGCGGTGCACCATCGCCGCGATGCCCTCGCGGAAAATCGGGATGGGGTCGACCACTGCGACTCCCAGGCTTCGACCGCCGGCTGGCTGACCGGCCGACATGGGCGTTCGGTGGGGCTCGATGCCACGCATCTCGGGCCTCCGTCCATCTCGGTCGCTCCCGGTGACTGGCACGCCCCCTCGGCGTGCCCGCCGGTCCCCCCTGCCGGAACCGGCCGGGAACGACACCTTGTCCCTGGTTCGACTCCGCCGAGAGCGGCTTGTGACGCGGTTTCCCCCTCATGGCCGTAACGGCTGGTCGCAGCAAACTCTCAGTAGAAAAGTGCCCCCGAAATGCGGGAGAACGGCGCAGCGAGGGTCCGCCCAAGTGGGTTAGCTCTACTGAGGGTTTAACTGCTCGGGTGAATCTCCGATGACCGCCCGTGCGCGCAGCCGACCGAACTCCTCCGCGAGGGTTTTCGGCGTCCAGTGGGCGTTCAAACCGCTCGGATTGGGCAGCAGCCAGACCTTCGTTGTCCCAATTGTCCGGTCCTGCGGCCCGACGGCGGCGCGGCGATCGCCGAACGCGACGCGGTAAGCGGTGATTCCGACCACTGCAAGCCAGCGCGGGCGGTACTTGCGGACCTTCTTGGCGAGGATCTCGCCGCCTTCGCGGAGTTCGTCGTCGGTCAGCTCGTCGGCGCGGGCGGTGGTTCGGGCTACGACGTTGGTGATGCCGAGGCCCAGGGCGAGGAGCTGGTCTTGTTCGCTCGGGTCCAGCTGGCGAGGGGTGAAGCCGCTGGCGTGCAGCGCTGGCCAGAAGCGGTTGCCGGGCCGGGCGAAGTGGAGGCCGAGCGCGCCGGAGTAGAGGCCGGGGTTGATGCCGCAGAACAGCACGTTCAGGTTGGGGGCCAGGACGTCCGGGATGGTGACTCCGTGCGCGGCGGCTTGTTCGGCCTTGGTGGGTTTCGCGGGCATGGGTTCAGTTTCCGGCACGCTGGGCGGCGGGGCCGAGGCGCTGGGCCGCGACAAACTCCCGGCGCGGGGTAGCCAACCCGGCGCCGGGATCGGTAGCCTGTGTGATCTCTCGCACAACGGCGTCGATGAGGAGAGCACATGCAACTATGGCTAGTGCTCGGCCTAGTAGCACTGATCATCGCCATAGCCTCGCTGATCGTGATCCTGGAAGACCGCCGCGCGGCGCGCCAAGCCGCGATCGCGAGACGAGCCCGGTTAGCGCGTCTTGGCGAGGTCGATCCGCTCGCTCCGGGCAGGCTCCACGCGGAGGGTTGAAGAGATCGGCCGGAGGGCGAGCAGCAGCGCGCCGGCCAGCCAGCCGAATCCGGCCCCGACCGTGTTGGTCATGAGGTCGTCGACGTCGAAAATCCGGTAGACGAACGGCGCGGTCCCGAAGTTCGCGGTGAGCTGGGTGATCTCGACGGCCAGTGAGGCCGCGAAACCGATCGCCACCGCGCCCACCAGGCCGCGGCGCCACAGCACCCGGGCGAAGAAGCCGAGCGGGACGAACAAGAGCACGTTCATCGCGGCCTGCTGGAAGGTCTGTGTGGTGAACCAGTCCGCCGCCGAGAGGCCGTGCTTTACCAGTTCGGTGTGGATGTCCGCGATCCACTGGAACGGCTCCAGTTGCACGGTCTGCTCGAGCCGCCTGCTGTTCGGGCCGGGCAGCGGCAGGAAGACGACCGCCAGCGCCATGCACGCGTAGAACACGACCGCCGCGGTGGTCACCAGGCTGCGCAGCCGCAAACGGCCGTGGCGCGCGAACTGGAGTACGAGCTGCGGGATCAGGATCGTCGCCCATACGGCGAGGAACCCGATGAACCCGTACTGCAGGGCGGTGACCTGTGCGTTCGTCATACCCAGAACGCTATGGATCTTCCCGTGCGCGCACTTCGGTCGAAGAGCCGGACGGTCTGGACCACGGGTCGGCCAGATGGCCGAGTGCTCGCCGACCGATCGGTCAGCGCTCGCGCGAGGGCGGTTCGTCGTCCCGTTCCGCCCGCTCCGAGCGCCAGGCCGCGAAGACGGTGCCCGCGATCAGCAAGACGACCACGCCGAGCACCAGCACGACGAGCTTCAGTTCCATTTGTCCCCCTCGGCACCCAACGCACAGATCGGCGGACGGGGGACGAACGTTACCGAAACTTTCCTCCGCTACCGACCGTTCTGCCCTGGTCAGGACCGTCCGATTTGGGCAGACTGCTTCGCCGGGCGTCCGCATCAGGGGTCAAGCGGGCGCGAACACCGGAGGAAACATGAAGCTCTTCACCCGGCTCGCGGCCACCGCCGCGGCCGCAGTGGCCACCGTGGCCGTCACGAGCGCGCCCGCCGAGGCCGCACAGACCGCTGATGTCCGGATCATCGCGTTCAACGACCTGCACGGAAACCTCGAACCGCCGTCGGGGTCGAGCGGCCGGATCACGCTCCCGGACGGGTCCAAGGTGGACGCGGGCGGCGCGGCCTACCTCGCGACGCACGTCAAGCAACTCGAAGCGCAGGTGCGCAATTCGATGGTGCTGTCCTCGGGCGACAACATCGGCGCGTCGCCGGTGATCTCGGCGCTGTTCCACGACGAACCGACCATGGACTTCCTCAACGAACTCGGCGTGAAGGCGTCCGTGGTGGGCAACCACGAGTTCGACGAGGGCTACCAGGAACTGCTGCGCATGCAGTTCGGCGGCTGCAACAAGACCGACGGCTGCCAGTTCCGCAAGAGTTATGACGGCGCGCGCTTCCCGCTGCTCGGGTCCAATGTGTACTTCGACAACGGGCTGCCCGCGCTGCTGCCGTTCAGCATCCAGTACTCCGGCGGCGTTCCGGTCGGGGTCATCGGCGCGACGCTCAAGGACCTCCCGTCGGTCGTGACGCCGGAAGCCATCAAGGGCCTCAAGTTCGGCGACGAGGTCGAGGCGATCAACCGCACCGCGAACATCCTCGACCGGCTCGGCGTGAAGGCCCAGGTCGTGCTGCTGCACCAGGGCGACGAGGCTTTGCCCGGCGCGGGTCCGAACGACTGCAAGGTCCAGCCGGACGGTGCTGCGGCGACCATCGCGAAGAACGTGACGCCGAAGGTCGACGCGATCTTCACCGCGCACAGCCACCAGCAGTACAACTGCGTCATCAACGACCCGGCCGGCCAGCCGCGTCCGGTGATCCAGGGCGCGTCGTTCGGCCGGCTGCTGTCGGTGGTGGACCTGAAGATCGACCGCCGCACGCGCGACGTCGTCCGGTCGCAGACCAAGGCGCACAACGAGATCGTCACCCGCGACGTCACGCCGGACCCGGCCGTGACGAAGCTCGTCGACGAGGCCAAGACGAAGGCCGCGCCGATCGCGAACAAGCAGGTCGGCACCATTACCGCGGACCTGCCCGCGGCGGGCGGGCCGTCCGGCGAATCGCCGCTCGGCGACGTGATCGCCGACGCTCAGCTCGAAGGGACCAAGTCCAACAACGCCGTGATCGCGATGACGAACCCGGGCGGCATCCGCGCCGACCTGACGTACAAGTCGTCGTCGGCCGGTGAAGGCGACGGCGTCGTGACCTACGGCGAGGCGTTCACCGTGCAGCCGTTCTCGAACATCATGCAGACGATCACGCTCACCGGCGCGAACCTGAAGAGCGTGCTGGAACAGCAGTGGGGCCAGCCGGGCGGCACCAAGATCCTGCAGATCTCGAAGTCGCTGCACTACACGTACTCGGCGGCGGCTCCGGTCGGCTCGCGGGTTTCGAACATCACGGTCAACGGCACGGCGGTCGACCCGGCGGCCAAGTACCGGGTGTCGGTGAACAACTTCCTCGCCGCTGGCGGGGACGGGTTCACCGAGTTCAAGAAGGGCACCGACCTGGCTGGCGGGCCGGTGGACCTGGACGCGTTCATCGCCTACCTCGGCGCGCACCCGGGCATCGCTCCGCCGCCCGCGGACCGGATCACCGCGACTCCGTAACTCAGTAGCTCCGCAAGGAGCCCTCGCCCACCCCGGGCGGGGGCTCCTCTCGTTTCTCCAAGACAGCGCGGCGAAGGCGGGGCACGATGGTCGGCATGACGATGACCTGGGACGACGTGACCGCGTGGGCGCAGGAGGAGCTGGCCGAGACCGAGGTGGCGACCTGGTACCGCACGCCCGCGCTGAAGGTGGCGGGCAAGGGTTACGCGCGGCTGCGCAGCGAGGCCGAGGGCGGGCTGGTGCTGTTCGTCGGCCTCGACGAGAAGGCCGCGCTGCTCGCATCGGGTGATCCGGCGTTCTTCACCACGCCGCACTACGACGGTCACGGCTCGATCCTCGTGGACCTCGACCGCGTCGATCCGCAGCAGCTGCGGGAGCTGCTCACCGAGTCGTGGCGGTCGAAAGCCCCGGCCCGGCTCAGCAAATGACGATCGGCTGCGGCGAGTACGTCGTGCTGCGGCTTTCCTCGCGGACCTCACCGCCGCTGGCCAGGTCGTAGAACACCCGGGTGTCGCTGACCGTGAACCCGGACGCGCCCGGCGAGGCGTGACACTGGCCGTCCGGACCAGGCCCGAGCTGAACCGGCGGCGACACCTGATTCGACGGCGCGCCGCTGCGGCCTTCGACCCGGAAGTGCTTGGTACCCCAGATCTTCACTGTCACCGACCCGCCGCTGGCGCTCGCCTGGATCGCGAATCCGGTCGGATCGTTGTTGGCCAGCTTGAGGTCCACGGCGTTGCCCGAGCTGTCCACCGCCACCGCGTCGCGGCCCGCCGGGTAGCGGTTGATGAAGTGGTCGTGCGCCGCGTGGCCGCCGTCGCCGAGGCCGGCCAGGTAAGCCGCGTTGTACAAAGTGGACGAAAGCTGCGACAGGCCGCCGCCGGATACCGCCGGGCCGGTGCCGTCCTCGTCGACCGGCGCGGACGCGTAACCGCCGCCGCGATAGTCGTTGAGGCTGAACGATTCTCCCGGTTTCACGATGACGCCGTTGATGCGTCCGGCGAGCGTGGCGACGTTGTCCGCGGCCGGTCCGCTGAGCCCGCCGGTGGTGTACTCGCCGATGACCTCCTTGACGCCCAGCGCGTTCGCACCGTCGGTGGTCAGCGTCGGGTGTTTCTGGTCGTAGGCGACCGGCAGATCGCGGCCGGACGGCTTCGCGAGCACGTCGGTGAGGGATTTGAAAGTGTTGGCCCAGTTGATCTTTCGCCCGTCTTCGGACGGCGTGACGGTCGGGACACCGGAGTCGAGGCTGATCTGCGCGTCCTTGCTGTTCGTCTCGGTGGACGCCAGGTCCGGCTGGACGGCCTTGCGCAGTTTCTCCTGATCGATCCGCAGTTCGAGACCGCCGCCGCCGTTCGGCTGGAACTGGAACGACGACGCGATCGCCGATGGCTGCAGCGTGCTGTCCTTGCCCTGCCCGTGCAGCACGACCGGCGAGGCGACCGCGGGCGCGACCACGGTGTCCAGCAAGCGGTGCACGTCGGCGGAGGTGGTCTTGGCCGGGGTCACGGCCATCTTCAGCGTGACCCCGCGCGGCGAAAGCCAGTCCGCCACCACGGTTTGCACAGCGGCCGGGACGTCGGCCAGCTCCTGGCCCTGCCGCGGCTCGACCGCGTACGCGGTGACGCCGTCCGATTCCTTCGGCGTGAACCCGATGCTGCCCTCGACCAGCGGATGGTTGAGCTGCTTCCCGGCGAGCTGCTGTACCGCATCGGTCACCTCGAGCTGGTCGCTGCGCGTCACGACGCCCACCTCGCGGGTGGTGAAGAAAGACAGCAGCCGCGTGACCGGGCTCCACGGCTGATGCCCGGCCTGGGCGAGCGTGCCCGGCCAATCGAGGCCGAGGCCGGAGTCCGCGGGCACGAGTGTCCCGGTGACGTCACCGGCGTGGATCGCCACCGGACGGGTCAGCCGGGGCTGGAGTTCGCTGTGCAGCTTGGCTTCGGCCTCGGCGTAGGACAGGTCGCCGACGTCGATGCCCGCCACCTGCACGCCGCGCGGCACGTCGCCGGCGCTGGTCATCAGGTCGATCGTGTAGAGCAGCACGAACAGCCCGAGCAGACAGCCGACGATCATGAACGTGCGGCCGACACGTTTGCGGAAACGGCGGAAGGGCGTGTCCGGCGGCGGGGGCGCGTCGGCCACCGCGAAGATCTCCGTGGCCAGATCGGATTCGCTGGCCAGGGCGGGGTCGTCCAGCAGCTCGTCGCTCAGCAGGTCGTCGGCGAAAGCCGACGAACGGTCTTCTTCACGCAACGCCTGCCTCCCCTGGTACGGGAGCTACAGGTACAGCCCCGTGCCGTGTTCGGTCCGCTCCGTGGCCACCGCGTGGATGTCGCGTTCGCGCATCACCAGGTGGCCTTCGCCCTGGATCTCGACCTCGAGCTGGTCCTCCGGATTGAAGAGCACCCGGTCGCCGTGCTTGACGTTCCGCACGCTGTTGCCGACACCCAGTACATCACCCCAAACCAGCCTGCGCGCGACTTGCGCGGTGGCGGGAATCACGATGCCGCCGCTGCTGCGACGCTCGCCTTCCTCCTGCGACAACCGCACGAGGACGCGGTCGTGCAGCATCTGGATCTCGAGCTTCGGCGTGTCCGGCACGCCGGCCATGCTACTGACCGGTTGCCGCAGCCTTGGGCTCGCCCGCCATCATCAGGCTCAGCGCCTTCCCTCCTCCGCTCTCGAAACGCACCGGGACGCCCCAGTCCTGCCGGGTGATCCGGCACGCCGGGTGCTCGCCGCCGTCGTCGCAGCTCGCGGCCTGCGCCACTACCTGCAACACACCTTCGGTCGCGCCTTCGGCGAACTTGATACGCCGCACGAGGTCAGTTCCGACCCCGGCTCCGTCGGCGAGCAGTTCCGGCGGCGACGCGGTGATCTCCAGCCGCGTCGACGGCCCGTAGCGCTCGTCGAGCTTTTCGCCGGGCGGCGGGGTGAAGACGACGGAAAACTCGACCTCGCCGGGCGCGAGCACGGTCGGCGGACGCTGTACGGCTTGGCGCTTGCCTGCCACGGCGGACGCCTGGCCATTGCCCCCGAGCGGGGTAACCCGGTTGCCCGCCGACTCCACGACGTACAGCTCGCCGTCGTGGCGCACCAGTCCTTGCGGTTCGGCGAACCCGGTCGCGAGCGTCGTGACGTCGCGGGTGAACGGGTCATAGCGGCGGATCGCGCCGTTGTAGGTGTCGGCGATCGCGACCCGGCCGTCGGACAGCACGGCGAGCCCGAGCGGATGCTGCAGCAGCGCCTGGTCGGACGGGCCGTCGGCGTGGCCGAAGGTGAACAGGTCCGTGCCGACCGCGGTGTGCACGGCGAACGACTCGCCCGCCGGTTCGATCCAGCGCAGGGCGGAGGTTTCCGCGTCGACGAACCACAGTTTCTGCCCGTCCACGGCGAATCCGGACGGCTGGGCGAAGAACGCCTCGTGCACGTCGCCGTCGCGCAGGCCCTCGACGGTGGTGCCGGCGAACCGGCGGATGGTGCCCGAGGCCGGGTCGAACACGCTCAGCGTGTGGTTTCCGGCCATCGCGACGACGACACCGCCCGCGGGGGCCCACCACGTGACGTCCCAGGGGCTGGTGAGGTCGATGTCCAGCGCTTTGCCGGTGTCGGTGCCGTCGCGCCACTGTTTCCCGGTTCCGGCAACGGTTTTCACCTCGCCGGTGTTGAGGTCCAGGCCGCGCAGGCGGTGCCCGGCGGTGTCGGCGACGATCGCGTGATACCCGGCGCGCTCGGCGACTTCGTTGGGCAGCAAGGCGATCCCGGCCGGTTCGGCGAACTGCGCCAGGTCGAACGGCCCGTCCTGCGTCCCGCGAACGCCGCTGCCGAAGCGGCGGATGACGGTCTCGCCGTCGGAAGCGAACTCGACGATCGAGTGATGTCCGGTGTCCGCCACCAGAATCCGGCCACCAGCGGTGACGACGGCCTTGCTGGGGAACCGCAGTTCGGTGCGCTGCTCCTCGACCGGCACGTACGGGCTACCGCCGCGCCGGAGCGTGCCCTTCGCCTCATGCTTGGCGACGAGGTCGGCGATCACGCGGCGTAGCGCCTCGCCATGGCCCTCACCGGCCGCGACGTGCACGACGTACCCCTCAGGGTCCACGACGACCAGCGTCGGCCACGCCCGCACGGCGTACTGCGACCACAGCTCCATCTTCGGGTCGTTGACCACGGGATGGTGCACCTCGTACCGGCGCACCGCGGCCTCGATCGACGTGCGCTCGCCCTCGCGGCTGAACTTCGGCGAGTGCACCCCCACCGTGACCAGGACATCCGCGAATTCCTGTTCCAGCGGACGCAGTTCGTCGAGAACGTGCAGGCAGTTGATGCAGCCGCTGGTCCAGAAGTCCAGCAGCACCACGCGTCCGCGCAGTTCCGCCAGAGTGAGCCGGCGTCCGCCGGTGTTGAGCCAGACGTCGCCGGTCAGCTCGGGCGCGCGTACGCGAGCTTGCCGGGCTTGCGGTGAGGAAGTCACGGGAGGAGTGAACTACATCCGGTCACTCGGTGTTCCGTCAACCACGGCCGGAGAGAAGAACCTCACCCCGGCGAGGGAGCCCATTCCGGGCAAAAAAGGGCGCGCGGACGCGGCCGGGCGCTACGTACGCTTCGGGCATGGCACCCGTTCAGCCGGCCGAAGCCTTCACCGTGGAGGAGGCCCGCATCCTGCAGCAGAATCTCGGCGAGCCCTTGCGGCCTGGCCTCACGCCCGCCGAACTGAGCGACGTCGAGGACCAGTTCGGCTTCGCCTTTTCCGACGACCACCGGATTTTCCTCACCGCGGGCGTCCCGATCGGCGACCGCTGGCCGGATTGGCGCCACGGCGACCCGGACCAGCTGCGCAAACGCCTCGACTGGCCAGTCGACGGCGTCCTGTACGACGTGGAGAACAACGACCTGTGGCTGCCCGAATGGGGCACCCGGCCGCGGTCGATGTGCAACGCGCTGGCAGTCGCGCGACGACACCTGGCGACGGTGCCGCAGCTGGTGCCGGTATGCGGGCATCGGTATCTGCCCGCGACGCCTGGAGAGTCCGGGTATCCGGTCTTGTCGGTGTATCAGACCGATGTGGTCTATTACGGCTGGGACCTGCGCAGCTACCTGCGACACGAGTTCGGCGGAGAGCCGCTGGGAGAGGAACCGGCGGGCGTCCGGATCGTGGAATTCTGGTCGCGGTTCGTGGAATGAGCTTGTGTCTTTGGCGCCGGCTCCGCCGTCGCCAAAGACACAGCCAAAAACTCAAGACTCCCGGCGCAGCATTCGGCTGACACCCGCCGCGACCGTGGTCGCGAGGATCCAGCCGGACGCGGTGAACCCGGCCGCCACCCAGTTGTCGGCGCCGTGCATGTACCAGCGCGACTTGTTGCCGAAGTCGACGATCGGCACCAGCAGGTCTGCGGTGTAGATGACCGGGTTCCACTGCAGCCCGGAGTCTTGCTGGTTGACGAGGCACCGCGGGCCGCTGGTCATGTAGCGGCCGGTGTGGTCGTTGACGCAGTCGTCCTTGCCGAGGCCGAACCACAGGCTGCCGAGCACCAGGAGGGTGAGCAGCCAGCCGAGCGCGCGCACCGGGCGGAAGCCGTAGCCGACCATCGACCGCTGCAGCCAGCTCCATAGCCGGACGCCGGGGCCGAAGAACTTGAAGCCCTTGGCGAGCGCTTCGTAGCGGAACTGCTGCTTCCGCAGGGCGACCGTCGAGGCGTGCTCTTCGTTTCCGGCTGCGCGCAGGGTCGCGGCCAGCTGGTCGTACGGCCCTGGGCGGTAGCCGCGCATTGCCTTGCGGAGCAGGTCGATCCGGTGATCTAGTGCGTTGTCATCGTCGAGGGCGATGCCGTGTTTCAGTGCGTCGTAACGGAAGTCTTCGAGTTCGAGACCGTCGGTGGCTTTCCAGATCTCCTCGTTGTCAGCCAGCGCGCCGCAATGCGCCCGGCGGAGACGTACCGATCCTGTCGGCGGCTCGGCGGGGGACAGGACGAACTCGTCCGCGGTGACGTCACTGGCGTCGAGCGCGATGTCGTGCGGGGCAAGAGATCCGAGCTTCGCGCCGTTCATGTCGAGCCGCCGGGCGATCTGCGCCCCGTCGAGATTCACACCGCCCTCAGCCAGGAACGGACGGTCCTTGTCCTCAGTCAGGACGACGTCGCGGCCGATCCGCGCGGTGCGGATGTCGAGGGAGAAACTGCTCGATTTCCGTTGCCCTGGCTCGGTGAGCAACGTGCCGAACATGTTCACGCTGCCGCCGATTTCCGCGCCTTGCAGCCTGAGCGTGCCCTGCAAGGTGGCGTCGGTCAGCTGGAAATTGCCGGAGATTTTGGCTCTGCGGGCCGAAAACACGTCACGCCCGGGGTGGAGGAACATCGAATTCCAGGCGAGGAAGTTGCCGCCGACCGTGACGTCCGCGAGCCGCAGCTGCCCGATCGGCACCCGGAGATTGGTGGCCTCGATGTCACCGCCGATCGTGGACCCGTCGAGGTGCAGCGCGCGGTCGTAGTACGGCGTCGCGCGGCCGCGCACCATGGTGATCTCCGCGCCCGCGAGCCTGAGCGACCCGCCGATGCGCGCGTTGACCATGCGCAGCGTGCCGAATGCCCTTAGCCCGTCGGACAGTTCGAGATTTCCGTCCACTTTGAGCCGGTCCGCGACCAACGCCGGTCGCGGATCAAGGTACGGATCCCCGGATTTCCAAGCGTCCACGGCGATCGGCCCGCGCTGGTCCACTTGAAGCCGCGCCTCGCGCATGACGATGTCACTGTCCACAGTGGCGCTGGGAAGATAGAGAACACCCTTGGCGGAGAACCTTTTCCGCTCACTGGCAGGCCCGTAGTTGTCGACCTCGCACAGCAGACTGCCGCCGATGTGCAACCCGTTCCCGTTGAACGCGAAGCCATCCGGATTGTCGAACGTGGCCCCCGAGAAGTTGACGTTACCGCCGGTCCGCATGCCCGGCAGCCGCACCTCGCCCTTGGCGACCATCCGATATGCCAGCAGCGCACCGGTAATCACCAGGCGGTCGCCCTGAATCGCCTTGCCGTGCGGATGGCTGATGGTCGTCCTGGTGAGCACGACGGACCCGTCGATCACCGCGTCGGTGAGATTGACCGCCGCATTGGGCATCCCGCGCTCACGATCGTCCCCGCGCTGCACGGTGGTGGTCTCGAGCTCGAATTGATCCGCCGCGATTTCCACGACACTGCGAACCAGCCGCACGTCATTCCGGCTGCGCAAATTGCGCGCCCTTAGTCCGGGAAGCCAGCATTTGCGGAAAACGAGCCCGAGAAGCGTCGCCTCACGCACGTCCGGCGGATGCTCGAAGCGGCAGCGCTCGAATTGAAAGAGAAAATTGAGGTCGGCGGCGCGGAGGTCGAGCGTGCCGGTGATGTAGGCGTCCTCGACCTGGACGATCGGCGCGTTCGTGGCCTGCCGTCTCCAGCGGAGGATGCCACTGGTACCAGGTTTGAGCAGGTCCGCGGCCTTCACCTCGTACCGTTTGTCGGGAACCCCGGCAAACGGATCAAGCGGCGGCAAGGTCGTATCGGTCGGCACGAGCCCCTTCTCCCCACGATCGTTCGGTCCTCAGGGAATCGGATCAACGGCGGATGAGCAAGGGGCCGGGTGGAGTAGTGCGTGTTCGTGCTGATGGTTGGTCACTTTGCGCGCGCGGACGACTACGTGATCGATTCACGGCACCGGACGATCTTGCCCGAACATCCCCTCGTGGGCGGTTCGTGCCTGCTATGGTCACGTCCCGGAGCTGATCAAGAACAGAGGGTAGGCCGCACCCAGGAAGCCGCGGCCCGTGCGGGGAGGCACGACATGCCAGACGGAACGAACAGCGGGCTGCAGGGCGTCCAGAACCAGATCATCTCGACCGCCCCGACCGCGCCGCCGCCCGGATCCGGGTTGATCCCGGGAGCCAACGCGGCCGCGCCGCCGCCTCCACCGCCGCCGCCCCCGCCGAATTTCGGAGCTCTGGGGTCGGGCCAGGCCAAAGCGGACTTCGCGGCGGCCGCGTCCAACGGCGGCTGGGAATTCAACCCCGAGGCGATGGACAAGGTGATCCAGCAGCTCGAGGACAGCTTGGACAACGAGTACGCGCGGGCCCGGACCATCGCGATTCAGTTCGCGCAGCTCGGCCAGCCGGGTTCGGACACCGTCACGACGGAATACTCGAAGGCGGCGGACCGCGCCACCACCGCGTACAACGAATTTCTTCGCGGCACGGTCGATTACCTGGATTCGTATGTCCAAACCCTGAAAGATATCCGAACCGCGTACGTGAAGCAGGACCACGCCGCGATCGACGCGCTGCGCGGAACCCGAAAGGTCGACTGAATGCGAATTCGTAGCGTCTGCCAGCTCGTACTCGCCGGCGCGAGCGCGACACTGCTGACCGCTTGCGGAGGAGGCTCGACCGGAGGGCAGCCGACGCCGGCACCAGCCAGTTCGCAGCCGTCGGAGGCCATGCTGGCCCCGAAGGTCGCCGTGCCGCTGACCAACACCGCCCAGTACGAGGCGGATCCCTGCTCCGCTCTCCCGACTTCTGAGGTGGAAAAGGCAGGCGGCAAGGTCAAAAGCAGCTCTGTCGCTCAATCGATCGTCGGCAAATCCTGCCAATGGACGTTCGATGGAAGCGGCGGCAACGTGAGCGCCGGCTTCTTCTCGGGCAACAAGCGCGGTCTCAACAGCCTCTACCTGGAGAACCAAGCTGGCAGGCTGACCACTTTCAAGCCGCACGCGCCGGTGCTGGGTTATCCGTCGGTCGTCTACAGCAAGGGCGACGAGGGGACCGGATCGTGCGCGCTGGCAGTGGGGGTGCGCGACGACCTCACCTACACCGTCAACACCCAGCTGCGGTCGGGAAGCCCCGCGGTCGCCGACCCGTGCGGGCTGGCGGAGAAGCTGGCTGCCGCCGAGATCACTCGCCTGAAGGCAGGGTGACATGGCGCTCACCGGTCATGACATCTACAACCAGATCCACAGCCCGGGCGACACCACGGGTCTGGACGCGATGGGCGGCGGCTGCGGCGACCTCAAATCCATTCACAACGAGGTAGCCAACAAGCTCACCGAAAGCCAGGCGGCGCTCAACTCCTTCTGGAAAGGGCAGGCCGCCGAGACCGGCAAGGCCGGGCTCGCGCCGTTGATCGCTACCTCGCACCTGGCCGCGGAAAAGATGGACTCGATGCAGAAGTCCATCGCGGAACAGTCGGCAGCGTTCAACTACGTGAAGAACGCTGTTGTCCCAGTCTCGGAGAGCAGGCCTGACGATCAGAAGCTCACGGACTATGTTTCGATCGGAGCGAGCGACGACGAGATCGCCGCCGCGGAGTTCGACGACAAGACCAAGAAGAACGTCGAGGCGTACGGCCAGTACCAGCTGAGCACCGATCCGCGAACCCAGACGATGCCGATGGACTATCCGGCCGCACACGATCCGAACGTGTCCTCGGGCGGCATCACCCCGGATCAGCCGACACCTGGGACGAGTGGGCGGGTTGGCTCGAGCGCTGGCCACCATTCGTCCGGCGGCGGGTCGTCGCACAATTACAGCAGCGGGCCCAGCACCTACTCCGCTCCTCCCGGGGCGGCCGGCATGCCAGTGCCTCCGCAACCCGGGCATGGCGGGCCTGTTGCTCCGCCCGTATCGCCGCCGAATGACAGCACCCGGGCGGCTTGGGCTGACCCGACGATCCCTCCGCCGCAGACTTGGCAGCCACCGTCATCGTTGCCGGGTGGCGGGAATCCCGGGACCGGCGGGGTGAACGGCGGTTTCGGTCCGGTCACCGGGTTCGGCGGGGGTTTCGGGCCCACTAGCGGCGGTGGTGGCGGTTTCGGCCCAGGCGGGTCGGGATCTGGTTCTGGTGGTGCGGGCAGCGCGGGCGGTGCCGGACCCCGAGGTGTGGGTGGTGGCACCGGTGCCGGAGCGCTCGGCGAGAGTGCGGGTCGACCCGCCATGGGTGGCAGTGCGGGTGCGGCCGGAGCGAAGGGTCAGCCCGGAATGGGCGGCATGGGTGGCGGCGGCAAGGGCGGCAAAGGGCCCGAGGACGAAGAGCACCAGCGCAAGATCCTGCTCGCCGAAGAGGACCCGGATTCGATTTTCGGGGGTTACGACGGAAATCGGCCTACGCCGCCGGTTATCGGGGCTTAGCGGGAATGGCTAGGGGGAGGGAAAGTCGGTGCTGCGCAAGCCCGTTGAGCTGAGCCTGCAGACCTTCGAGGTGCTGCTGGAGCGGCTGAATCTCGGCGACATCCACCCGACGCTGGTCCGCGGTGCGCTCTGGTACTCGCCGGACGAGCGCCGGCAGCTGGCTGCTGACACCGATCGCGAGCTGCACAATTCCGGTCTGATGCAACGCGGACGGCTGAGCGACGAGGTCGTCGAGACGATGCATTTGCTGCAGCGGCCGGGCATTGAGTACTACTCGTGGGTCAAATCGGAGCGCGGCGAACGAACCGTACGCGCGGCGGCGAGCGGCCGGGACGCGGCGACTGTTGTTGCGGTGAACCAGAAGCTGTACATCGCACCGTGTTCGGCGGATACGTTGGTTCGTGAGTTCATCGCGTTGCTGCCGGAGGCTCCGGCGGCGCGGGTGCTCTCGCTTAACTGTTCCGACGAGGACCTGAACCTGGTCAAAAGCGGCGGACAACCGTCTGGACGGACGAGTCCGAGCATTCGGGACGCCAAGCAAGTGTTGCAGTGGCTCGATAAGCCGCATACGTATTTCGGACGGTTGTACGTCGCGGTCCGGGACAGTCGCGGGAAGCGGCGGCGTAACGAGAATCCGCCGGGGTGGGCGGATATGGAGGAAGGGCGGATCCTGTTCGGGGTGGACAAGTCCGGATGGATCAGTCTGGCTGGGGCTGGGCCGCAGGAGATGGCGAAGAAGTTGCAGCAGTTGGAGAGCGAGTTGCGCTCTGAGCGCTGACAAAAGGTTCAGTGTGTTTTATCCAGCACAGGTGAATGACGTGCGCAACCCAGTGCACCCGCTCTTCGGCGTGATGGGCTCGTGGCTGTCGGGCTGGCTGGATGCAGCTCGACAGGCACGCCGCCAAGCCCAGCACTTCCCTCATCGAGCATTGGTAAGACGCTGCCGTCACATGGCGCACCAGCCGTGGCCACGCCGATTACCGGCACTACAGCAGTTGAGTCTGATCCTTGCGCCGCCGTAACCCCGAAGCAGGTCGAGGGGTACCCAGCTGTCAGCTATGCGCAAGGAGGCGAAGGAGAAGGAGTTTGCACGCTGGCAATCGGAGTCCGCGACACCTTCTCTACACCGTGATTACCAGGCTGGACACCGGAAACCCGCATCGTTCCGACCCATGCGGTGTCGCGACTAAGATCGGCAGTTTCGGTATCGAGTACTTGAAGTCCACACACCCCGCATAAAAGAAAAGGCCGCCCGGAGATTCTCCGGGCGGCCTCCCCAACTCAAGCGTTCGGGTTCAAAACCCGAGCCAAAAACGCCTTCGTCCGTTCATGCTTCGGGTCGCCGATAACCTCATCCGGAGAACCGGACTCGACGACAACCCCGCCGTCCATGAAGAAGACCTTGTCGGCTACCTCGCGGGCGAACTGCATTTCGTGGGTCACCACGACCATCGTCATGCCGTCCTTCGCCAGTTGGCGCATGACGCCCAGCACGTCGCCCACCAGTTCTGGGTCCAAAGCGGACGTTGGCTCGTCGAAGAGCATCAGCTTCGGTTGCATGGCCAGCGCCCGCGCGATGGCGACGCGCTGTTGCTGGCCACCCGAAAGCTGACCTGGATAGGAACGGGCCTTGTCGGCCAAGCCGACGCGGTCTAGCAGTTCCAGCGCTCGTTCCCGGACCTGGCCCCGCGGTTCGCGGCGGACCTGGACTGGGGCCTCCATGACGTTTTCCAACGCTGTCATGTGCGGGAACAGGTTGAATCGCTGGAACACCATGCCGATGTTCTTGCGCTGTTCCGCGATTTCCTTGTCCCGCAACTCATGCAAGCGACCGCCGCGTTCGCGGTAGCCGACTAGTACTCCGTCGACGTAGAGCCTGCCTGCGTCGATTTTCTCCAGGTGGTTGATGCAGCGCAGCAAAGTGGACTTGCCGGAACCGGACGGGCCGATCAGGCAGAGCACCTCTCGGTCGTGCACTTCCAGGTCGATGCCCTTCAGCACGTCGAGCGAGCCGAAGCTCTTGCACACCTTTTGGGCGGAAACTACGGGAGTCACTGCGGAGCACCCCCGCTTCCGCTGCCGCCACTGCCGAAGCGGAAGCCCAGCATTCGCGCTCCCCACTTGTTCTTCTGCGCGGTTGCCCGTGAAGTGCCGCGGGCGAAATACCGCTCGATGTAATACTGCACGACCGTCAGCACCGACGTCATGAACAGGTACCACGTCGCCGCGACGATCAGCAGCGGGACGGTTTTGTAGTTCTGCGAATAAATCGTCTGCGCCGACACGAACAGCTCGAAATATCCGATGACGACCACCAGCGACGTGGTCTTCAACATCGAGATGGTCTCGTTGCCGGTGGGCGGGATGATCACCCGCATCGCCTGCGGCAGGATGATCCGGCGCAAGGTCTTGCCCCGGCTCATGCCCAGCGCAGACGACGCTTCCAGCTGACCGCTGTCGACGGACTGGAGGCCGCCGCGGACGATTTCCGCCATGTACGCCGCCTCGTTGAGGCCGAGGCCCAGCAACGAGGCGACGAACTGGTTGATCAGCGTGTTCGTGTCCCAGCTGATGAAGGTCGGCCCGAACGGGATACCGAGTCCGATCTTCGGGTACGCCAGCGCCAGGAAGTTCCAGATCACCAGCTGAGCGATCAACGGCGTGCCGCGGAACAGCCAGATGTAGATCGACGCCGCGCCCGACATCAGCAGGTTCGGCGACAGCCGCATCACCGCGAGCAGTACGCCGCCGACAATGCCGATGAGCATCGAGAGCACCGTGAGCAGCAACGTGTTCCGCAGGCCGTTGAGGATCCGGCCGTCGAAGAGGTACTGGCCGACGACCGGCCACTGCAACGCGGAGTTCGTGACCACACTGCGGATCACGATGAACGCGACGAACACGATGATCACGCCGGCGATCCAGCGTCCGTAATGCCGGACCGGGACCGCCTTGATCGGGGTGGTGTCGACCTCCTGCCAGGAATCGGCGGGGCCGGGGGGAGTGGACACGAGTAACTAAGTCCTCAGTTTCGTCAGGAAGCGGACGGGTTGATCTCCGACTTGGTGATGGCACCGGAACCCGACAAGCCCCACTTGTCCAGGATCTTCTTGTAGATTCCGCTGTCGATCAGCTTCTGGACCGCGCCCTGCACCGCCTTGCCGAAGTCGCCGCTGCCCTTCGGCAGCACGATCCCGTACGGCGCGGTGTCGTACGGCGCGCCCGCGGACTCCAGCTGGCCGCCAGTCTGCTTCACCGCGTAGTCGATGACCGGCGAGTCGGCCAGTTCGGCCTGCACGCGCTTCGCGGTCAGCGCCAGGTTCACGTCGGTCTGCGCCTGGAACTGGGTGATGTTGATGGCCTGCTTGCCCGCCTTGGTGCACGCGGTGTTGCGCTTGCCGAGGTCGTCGACCTGCGTGGTGCCCTTCTGCACGGCCACATTCTTACCGCACAGGTCATCCACCGACAGTTTGTCCGGATTGCCCTTGAGCACCGCGAGCGAGGTGCCCGCGCTGTAGTACGAAATCATGTCGACGGTCTGCATCCGCTCGGCATTGATCGTGAACGACGAGATGCCCATTTCGTACTTCTTCGCCGAAATACCGGGAATGATGCCGTCGAACGCCGAGTTCTGGAACTCCGTCTGCACGCCGAGCACCTGGCCGACCGCGGTCGCGAGGTCGACGTCGAAGCCGGTCGCCTTGCCGTTCTCGACGAATTCGTTCGGCGGGTAGGTCTGGTCCTGCCCGATCACGATCTTGCCGTCGGCCTTGATGTCGGCGGGCACGAGCCCGGCCAGCGCCGCATCCTTCTGCGCGGTCGGCGCGCTCTCGGCGCCACCGGGAGCCTGGCTGGCTCCCGAATCGCCGCCGGCACCGTTTCCGCCCGCACCGCACGCCATCGTCATGCCGACGAGCGCGAAGGCTGGGAGAAGGGCGAGCGCCTTCATTTGCTGTCCTCGGGCCACTTCGTCACTCCTCGTAGTTCTCAAGGGCTGAGAGCTGGCATATTGCCACTCGTAAGCGGGTATGCACAGCACTGCTGCGTCACGGGGAAGTTTCGCACAGGACTTGCCGGGAAGACGGGTGTCGCGGCCGCCGCGCACGGTAAGTCAGGATGTCCTCCATGAACGCCAACCCCGGTCCCCGGCTGCCTCCGGCCGGACGACGTGCGCGAACGGTGAAAGGCCGCCGCGCGGCCAGGCCCGGCGCGCAGTTCGACGGATACCTCGCCCCGGAGCGGCCGCACGCCGGCGCGTACGACGAGATGTTCGCGCCCGACGGCATGGTCCGCGGCCCTTACCGAGCGCTCTACGGCTCGATCGCCGCGCTCGACGCCGGCGATCTCACCAACCGCTCGCAGGCGCTCGATCGGGCGATGGTGGACCAGGGGATCACGTTCTCGCTGTCCGGCCAGGAGCGACCGTTTCCGCTCGACCTCGTGCCCCGCGTCATCCAGGCGACCGAATGGTCCCGGCTCGAACGCGGCGTGACACAGCGTGTCCGGGCGCTGGAGGCGTTCCTCGCCGACGTCTACGGCGACCGGCAGATCCTCCGCGACGGCGTGCTGCCGCGTCGGCTGATCACCTCGTGCGAGCACTTCCACCGCGAGGCCTACGGGATCAAACCGCCCAACGGGGTGCGGATCCACGTGTCCGGAGTGGACCTCGTCCGCGACGAAGAGGGCACCTTTCGTGTCCTGGAGGACAATCTCCGCAACCCGTCCGGCGTGTCCTACGTGATGGAGAACCGGCGGACGATGGCGCGCGTGTTCCCGGACCTGTTCGCGCGACACCGGGTCCGGCCGGTCGGTGACTACGCGTCACATCTGCTTCGCGCACTGCGAGCGGCGGCCGCGCCGAACGTCGCGGACCCGATGGTCGTCGTGCTCACCCCGGGCGTCTACAACTCGGCCTACTTCGAGCATTCGCTGCTGGCCCGGCTGATGGGCGTGGAGCTGGTCGAGGGCCGCGACATGTTCTGCCGCGACAACGTGGTCTACCTGCGCACCACCGAGGGCGAGCGCCAGGTCGACGTGATCTACCGGCGGATCGACGACGAATTCCTCGACCCCGTCCACCACCGGCCGGACTCGGTGCTCGGCGTCGCAGGCATCCTCAACGCCGCCCGCGCGGGCAACGTGGTGGTGGCGAACGCGGTCGGCAACGGCGTCGGCGACGACAAGCTCGTCTACACCTACGTGCCGGAAATGGTGCGCTACTACCTGAACGAGAAACCGATACTGCCCAATGTGGACACTTTCCGCTGCTGGCTGCCCGACGAGTTCGACTACGTCATGCAGCACGCTGACGAATTGGTGATCAAACCGGTCGAGGGTTCCGGCGGGTACGGCATCGTTTTCGGGCCGGACGCGTCCAAAAAGGAGCTCGACGCGTTGCGCCGCAAGGTGCGCGCGAACCGGCGCGGCTGGATCGCGCAGCCGGTGGTGCAGCTGTCCACGGTTCCATCCAAGGTGGACGATCGGCTCGCGCCGCGGCACGTCGACCTGCGGCCGTTCGCGGTCAACGACGGCAAGGAAATCTTCGTGCTGCCCGGTGGCCTCACTCGGGTCGCGCTGCCCGAGGGAAGCCTGGTGGTGAACTCGTCGCAGGGCGGCGGATCGAAGGACACCTGGGTGCTCGCGTCGCGGTCCTCGACGTCGGAACAGGAACTGGACCGTCCCGCGCTCGGCGATGTGTCCGTTGTGGACGGTGTGGCCGCGGAGCAGGGACCGGAGCTTTCCACGTCGCAGCAGCAACAACAGCAGCAACAGAGCTGAGGGAGGGAAATCATGATGCTGGCCCGCAACGCGGAGTCGCTGTACTGGATCGGCCGTTACGTCGAACGCGCCGACGACACCTCCCGCATCCTGAACGTCTCGGTGCATCAGTTGCTGGAAGACGCGAGCGTCGACCCGGACCACGTCAGCCGCCAACTGCTCGCCGTGCTCGGCATCCCGTTCGACGTGGGCGACGCGCTCGACGTGTGGAAGCTGACCGAATTGGTCGCCTACGCGAAGGACAATCCGTCGTCCATCGTCGGCTCGATCAACTCCGCGCGCGAGAACACCCGTGGCGCGCGCGAAGTGGTGTCGACCGAGCTGTGGGAATGCCTCAACGCGACGTGGAACGCGGTGCCGGA
Source organism: Amycolatopsis sp. NPDC003676 (assembly GCF_053587275.1). Lineage (NCBI taxonomy): Bacteria > Bacillati > Actinomycetota > Actinomycetes > Pseudonocardiales > Pseudonocardiaceae > Amycolatopsis > Amycolatopsis sp. NPDC003676. Next base: position 23,550 of record NZ_JBSFNS010000021.1, on the reverse strand, counting down.
CCGACAGCGCTACGCCCGCCGCGCCGGGCCGCACGCGTTTCTGTCCTTTGTAGAGGAACGGGCGGCGATGTTCGCCGGGCTCGCCGATTCCACGATGAGCCGCGACGACGGCTGGCTTTTCCTGGTGCTCGGCCGGTCGGTCGAACGCGCGGACATGGTGGTGCGGCTGCTGCTTTCACGAGTTTCGGACCGCGCGTCGTCGCCGGGATGGATGACGGTGCTTCGCTCGGCAGGCGCGCAAGACACGTACTTACGCACCAATCGTGGCGCGCTGGACGCCGCGCGCGTCGTGCAATTCCTGCTCAGGGACACCTTGTTCCCACGTTCGGTCTTCCACGCCTTGCGCCAGGCAGAGGATTGTTTACGCCAGCTGGATCCGGGAATCAACGCGCGGGGCAACGAAAAGACCGAGGCCGTCCGGCTGCTCGGCCGCGCCCGAAGCGAGCTGGAATTCCTCCACCCGGCGGCACTGCTGGACGACCTGCCGCGACGGCTGCGCGGGCTGCAGGAAGCGATCAAGGAAATCGGGGAAGCGGTGTCCATGCAGTACTTCCACACGTCGCCGTGGGTGGCGTGGAGCGGTGCGGAGGTGTCCCTGTGACCTGGCAATTGCGGGTGACGCACCGGACCGGCTACCGGTACGCGACGCCGGCCACCCAGTCGTACAACGAAGCCCGCCTCACCCCGCGCTCGGACCGGCGGCAGACCACGTTGGCCACGCGCATCGAAACCTCCCCGGCCACGCGTGCCTATCGCTACACCGATTACTGGGGCACCGACGTCACGTCGTTCGACTTGCACGCGCCGCACACCGAGTTCACCGTGCTCGCGACGTCCGTGGTGGAGACCGCGGACGAGGCGGAACCGGTGCACTCGGCGACGTGGAAGGACTTGCAGAGCGAGACCGTCCGCGATCAGCGCACGGAGTATCTGACGCCAACGCCGTACACGCCGAATGATCAAGAACTGTCCAAACAGGCCCGAGCGCTGCGCAAGGGATTGGACCCGGCGGACGCCGTGCTCGCGATCTGCGGCTGGGTGAACGAGCAGTTGAAATACCAGCCCGGTACCACTGGCGTGCACAGCACGGCGACCGATTCCTGGCGAGCGCGCGAGGGTGTGTGCCAGGATTTCGCGCACGTCACCCTGGTGATGCTGCGGGCGATCGGCATTCCGGCGCGGTATTGCTCGGGGTACCTGCACACCAAGCCGGAGGCCAAACTCGGCGAAAAGGTGGAGGGCGAAAGCCACGCCTGGGTCGACGTGTGGACCGGCGGCTGGTGGGCGCACGATCCGACGAACGCGATCCCGGTCGGGCCGCGCCACGTGTGGGTCGCGACCGGCCGGGATTACGCGGATGTGGCTCCGTTGAAGGGGATCTTCACCGGGGCCAGTCAGTCCACTTTGGACGTTTCGGTGGAGCTGACTCGGATGGCTTAGTCACGCGGTCTGCCGACGACGGGAAACCGCCAGCAGCCACAGCAGGTACCCGCCGCCCAGCGCTGCCGCGACGACACCCACCGGCAGCAGTGAAGCGTCCAGAACCCGCTGACCCACGAAGTCCGCCGCGAGTACCAGCACCGCGCCCATCGCCGCGGACGCGACCAGGTTCGGGCCCGGGTGGCGGGTCAGTCGGCGGGCGAGTTGCGGTGCGGCCAGAGCCACGAACGGGATCGGTCCGGCTGCGGCGGTCGCGGAAGCGGCCAGCGCGACCGCTGCCAGCAGCACCACCGCACGCACTCGCGGCACCGCGACGCCGACCGCGACGGCGGCGTCATCGCCCATTTCCAGCATTCGCAACGCGGGCTGGTGCACGAAGATGAACGGCGACAACACCAAGACAGCCAGGCACAACGGGATGAAGTAGTTCCAGTCGCGGCCCGCGAGGTCACCGGTCAGCCAGCCGACGGCCTGTGCCGCGGCTTCGAGTTTCGCTTGCACCAGCAGATAACCGTTCACCCCGGCCAGCACCGCGCTCACCGCAATGCCCAGCAGCACTAGCCGTGAGCTGAGCAGACCGTGTGGGGCACACAGCGCGGTGACCAGCAACGCAGTCAGCAAACCGCCCACGACCGCGCCGACGGAGACCAGTCCGGGGCCCGCGCCGAACAGCAGGATCATCATGATTCCGCCGGTCGCCGAGCCGGTGGTGAAGCCGATGATGTCCGGGCTGCCGAGCGGATTCCGGGTCACCGTCTGGAAAACCGAGCCCGCCAGCGCGAGCGCGATACCGACGAAGATCGCCACCAACGCGCGCGGCAGGCGGCCGGTGACCACCAGGTACTGCGCCTTCGTGCCGGATCCGGCGAGCGTCCGCAGGACTTCCATCGGCGTCATCTCGTAATCGCCGGTGCCCACGGCGAGCACCAGAAGCACTGCCGCCACCAGGGTCAGCAGTCCGACGACCACCCACGTCCTCATCGCCGCACCGCCTTCAGCCGCCGCGCCACGATCACGAAGGCGACGCCGCCGATCACGTCCGTCATCACGCCCACCTGGATTTCGCCGTTGCCGCCGAGCAGCCGGCCGAGCACGTCGCAGCCGAGCAGCAACACCGGTCCGAGCAGCGCGGACAACGGCAGCACCCACCGTTCGTCCTGGCCGACCAGCGCCCTTACGACGTGCGGGATCATGAGACCGACGAACGCAATCGGCCCGCACGCGGCGGTCGCCGTCGCGGAGAGCAAGCCGACCGCGACCATGCCGACCGCGCGGGTCAGCGCCGGGTTCGCGCCGAGGCCACGCGCGCTGTCGTCGCCGAGTGCGACTGCGTTGAGCGGCCGGGCGAGCACGCCCGCGATCACCAACGCCGCCAGGAAAAACGGCAGCAGCCCGGCGAGACTGTCGAGATTCCGGTTCACCAGTGAGCCGACGAGCCAGTACCGCATCTGGTCGAGGCTGTGCGTGTTGATCATCTGCATGCCCTGGTTGATCCCGACGAACACGGCCTGCACCGCGACGCCCGCGAGCACCAGCCGCAGCGGGCTCACCGAGCCGCCGATCACCGTGACCAGCACCGTTCCCGCGAGAGCGCCGAAGAAAGCGAACCACACCAACTGCTCCGGCGAAGACACCGAGAACACCGCGCCGCCCAGGACGATCGCGACCGCCGCGCCGTGGTTGATGCCGAGCAGACCGGGGTCGGCGACCGGGTTGCGGGTGATCGCCTGCAGCAGAGCACCAGCGAGCCCCAGTCCGACGCCGACCGCGAGACCGAGCAACGTCCGCGGGAGACGGTCGTCGCGGATCACGACGTCCTCGAAGGTCCCGCTGTAGGAGAACAACGCATGCCACACACTGCCGAGCGGCAACCGGTTGGAGCCGAAGGCGATGGACAGCACCACCACGGCGACGAGGGCGACGAGCGCCGCGACCAGGACCGTCGCGCGGACGCCCCAGCGCCGGGATGTGACGCGCTCCCCAAGCAGGACCATGGCGTTCACCCTAAGGCAAGGCTAACCTCAGGCGGTACCTCACCCGATCCTCCGGAGTTCCGATGACCTTCTCACCGGCGCGGCTGTCCCGCCGCGGCTTTCTCGCGGGCACCGCCGCCGCGGGCACCCTCGGCCTGCTCAGCGCCTGCGGGTACAAGGACGAGCAGCCCGCCGCAAGCGACGGCGCGACCTGGTCCTTCACCGACGACCGCGGCCGCAAGCTCGACGGCAAGCGGCCGGAACGGATCGTCGCACAGGTGACCGCCGCGGCCGCGCTGTGGGACTTCGGCGTGAAATCGGTGGGCATTTTCGGCCCGTCGAAGCTCCCGGACGGCAAGACCGATCCGCAGGCGGGCGGCGTCGACCTGAAGTCGGTGACCTCGCTGGGCAACGTGTGGAACGAGTTCAACTTCGACAAGTTCGTCTCGCTGAACCCGCAGCTGCTGGTCAGCGTGATCTATCTGAAGCAGCAGATGTGGTACGTGCCGGACACGATGGCGGACAAGGTCGACAAGGCCGCGCCGAGTGTCGGCATCGGACTGCAGGACATCGCGATGCCGCAGGGGATCGCGAAGTTCGAGGCGCTGGCGAAGGCGCTCGGCGCGGACGTCGCGACGCCGGAAATCCAGCAGGCCAAGGAGAAGTACGAGGCCGCGGACGCCAAGTTCGCCGAGGCGGTCAAGAAGACGGCCGGGCTCAAGGTGCTGCTGCTGTCCGCGCAGAAGGACACGACGTACGTGGCCAACCCGGCGAAGTTCGCGACCTCGAAGCACTATCAGGAGAAGGGGATGCAGTTCGTCCTGCCGGAGAAGCCCGACGAAAGCCAGGGCGGCTACTACGAGCAGGTGAGCTGGGAGAACGTCGGGAAATACTCCGCCGACGTGATCATGTACGACTCGCGCGGCGGTTCGCTGTCGCTCGGCCCGGACGGGCTCGGCGGCGTCCCGACCTGGCAGCAGCTGCCCGCGGTGAAGGCGGGCAAGCTGATCCCGTGGAACAACGAGACGCCGTTCTCGTACCAGCGGTTCGCTGCGGAGCAGACCCGCGTGGCCGACGCCCTCGCCAAGCTGGCCTAAAGCACCCCAATGTGGCATTGGGCGCATGCGACGCACCCAATGTGGCATTGGGTGCGTGAGATGCACCCAATGCCACATTGGGGCGTTCGCCAGGTCAGCTGCGGGCGTGCGCGTCCAGCAGGTGCGCGACCGCTTCGGTGACCTGCTGGGCGTAGTCCAGGTTCAGCCACTCGTCGGGCACGTGGATGTTCGAATCCGCCCCGCACGCGCCGGTCACCAGGAACTGCGCCTCCGGGTACTTCTCGCCGAGCAGGCCCATGAACGGGATCGACCCGCCCATGCCCGCCGCGCGGTGCGGACGGCCGAAGACCTCGTCGTCGACCCGGCGCAGCGCGTCGGTGAGCCACGCGGCTTCCTCCGGCGCGTTCCAGCCGTTCTCCGCCTGCTGGTCCTCGGCGATGGTGACCTTCGCGCCATACGGAACGTCCGTGGTCAGCGCCCGCTTGATCGCCGCGAGCGCGTCGTCCGCGACCGCGGTGGGCGGCAGGCGGAAGCTGAGCGTGAGCGTGGTGCTCTGCCGCAGCACGTTGCCAGCTTCGGCGGGCTTCGGGAGTCCTTCGCCGCCGATGATCGACAGCGTCGGCCGCCAGTAGTTGTTCAGCAGCAGCTCAAGCGCGTCCTCGGACACCGTCTTTCCACCGCTCACCAACGGGAACGCGGTGCGCAGCGCTTCAGGCGCCACCTCCGCGACCGCCTCGATCTCGGCGCGGCGACTGGCCGGTACCTCGACGTTCAGCTCGGACAGCTTGATCTCGCCGGTCTCGGCGTTCTCGATCCGCTCCAGCAGCTGCCGCAGCACGCGGAACGAACTCGCGACGACGCCGCTGGCCAGGCCGGAGTGCTGCGCGGTGGCGAGCAGCTGGACGTTGACCGTCAGGTGCACCATGCCGCGCAGGCTGGTGGTGAGCCACAGCCGCTCGTAGTCCATGCCGCCCGCGTCGAGGCAGACGACGAGGCTGACTTCGCCGAGCCGTGCGCTCAGGTGTTCAAGGTAAGCGGGGAGGTCCGGGCTGCCGGATTCCTCGCCGGTTTCCAGCAGCAGCGCGATTCGTGCGTGCTCGCCACCGGCCGCGTGCACTGCTTCCACCGCGGCACTGGCCGCGTACCCGGAGTAGCCGTCGTCGACCGAACCGCGGCCGTAAAGGCGGCCGTCGCGGATGACCGGCGTCCACGGGTCGAGGCCTTCGGACCAGCCGCCGACCGGAGGCTGCTTGTCCAAGTGGCCGTACATGAGGACGGTGCCCTTGTCCGTCGCGCCCGGGGTGGCCGGAACGTCGACGAACAACAGCGGAGAACGGCCGTCCAGCTCGATGACCTCGATCTGCGCGCCCGGCAGGTCGCGCCCTTCGAGATAGCTCTTGACGTGCTGGACGGCGGCGGCGAGATGCCCGGTCGACGCCCAGTCCGCGTCGAACGCCGGGGACAGCGCGGGGATCGCGACCAGACCGGACAGGCTCGGCGTGACGTCGTTGATCCACGTCGAGACCACGGATTCGCGTACGGATTTTTGTTCCACAGCGCCATCTTGCCACGGTGACCGACGTCACCGGCACGAGTGAACGTCGTCAGTGCCTGTCCCGGTGAGAACCGTGATCGCCACTCACGAGGGCAGGTAGGACGCGGGATGGCCGCCCGACCATCGCCTCTCCCATACTCGGGCTTCCAAACGTTTTCCCTGTTCAGCGAGGTTTTCTCAGCAACAAATCAGCAACTGCCGCTCTCCATCGGACCAATTCTCGTGCCAGGATGTGGCCACGAACCGTCAACGCCGACGGTGGCCGGGAGCCTCGGACCCGAGGAGCCGGTCCCCGCCGGTGCAGTCGCTGTGGCCGCCACAAGCGGCCGCTCGCGGCGCCGACACCGAGGAGAACAGCTCATGCCGTCCGAACAGTGGACGCACCCGGAACCTGGAGACGGGCCGGCCGCCGTAGCGGCCCAGCCTTCCCCCGAACAGGTGATCGCCGGTTTGCGAGCGACAAGCGAAGGTGGCGCTGAGCTCACTCAGCTGCTCACCCCCGAGGGCCAGCGGGTCCCGTCCGAGCGGTTCGACCGCTACGTCGAGGACGTGGACGACGAAACGCTGAAGAACCTCTACCGCGACATGGTGCTGGTGCGCCGCGCGGACCGCGAGGCCAACGCGATGCAGCGCCAAGGGCAGCTGGGCATCTGGGTGCCGCTGCTCGGCCAGGAAGCCGCGCAGGTCGGGTCCGGTCGCGCGCTACAGCCCCGCGACATGGCTTTCCCGAGCTACCGCGAGCACGGCGTCGCCTACACCCGCGGCGTCGACATGCGCGAGCTGATCGGGATTTTCCGGTGCACCGACCACAGTGGCTGGGACTACCAGGCGCACCGGTTCCACCCGTACACCATCGTTATCGGCAACCAGGTGCTCAACGCCGCGGGTTACGCGATGGGCCAGAAGTTCGAAGGCAAGGTCGGGGACGAGGGTGGCGAGGCCACCATCTGTTACTTCGGTGACGGCGCGACTTCGCAGGGCGACGTGCACGAAGGTTTCGTCTGGGCCGCGGTGTACGACGCGCCGCTGGTCTTCTTCTGCCAGAACAACCAGTGGGCGATTTCCGAGCCGACCGAACGCCAGTCGCGGCTGCCGCTGTACCAGCGCGCCCGCGGCTACGGCTTCCCCGGCATCCGCGTGGACGGCAACGACGTTCTCGCCTGCCTCGCCGTCACCCGGTGGGCGTTGGAGGAATGCCGGCACGGCAACGGCCCGGTGCTGATCGAGGCGTTCACCTACCGGATGGACGCGCACACCACGACCGACGACCCCACCCGCTACCGGCTCTCGGACGAGCTGGAGGAGTGGAAGCTCAAGGACCCGATCGAGCGCGTGCGCGCGTTCCTGGCCCGGAACGGCCACGCCGACCAGGCCTTCTTCGACAGCGTCCAGGCCGAGGCGGACAAGTTCGCCGCCGAACTGCGCGACTACACGTTCAACATGCCCGAGCCGCCGCCGGACCGGGTGTTTTCCCAGGTGTACGCAGAACCTTCGCCGGTGCTGGAAGCGCAGCGCGAGGAGTATCTGTCCTATCTCGACGGTTTCGCCGCGGCGGGTGAGCACTGATGACTGATCTCCAGAAACTCACGATCGGCAAGGCGCTCAACCTCGGCCTCCGTCGCGCGATGGAGGAGGACCCGAAGGTCCTGATCATGGGGGAGGACGTCGGCAAGCTCGGCGGCGTCTTCCGGATCACCGACGGACTGCAGAAGGACTTCGGCGAGCAGCGCGTACTGGACACGCCGCTCGCCGAATCGGGCATCATCGGCACCGCGGTCGGCCTCGCCGTGCGCGGATTCCGGCCGGTGTGCGAGATCCAGTTCGAAGGCTTCATCTTCCCCGGCTTCGACCAGATCTCCTCGCAGCTGGCGAAACTGCACTACCGCACGCAGGGCAAGGTCAAGATGCCCGTCGTGATCCGGGTGCCGTTCGGCGGCGGGATCGGCGCGGTGGAGCACCACTCGGAATCGCCGGAATCGCTGTTCTCGCACATCGCCGGTCTGAAGGTGGTGTCGATTTCGAACGCGGTCGACGCCTACTGGGGCATCCAGGAGGCGATCCGCTCGGACGACCCGATCCTCTTCTTCGAGCCCAAGAAGCTGTACCACTCGGGCGCGTTGAAGATGGAGGTCGACACCTCGACGGCACCGTCGCGAGTGTTCGCGTCGCAGGTGGTGCGCGAGGGCACGAACGCCACGGTCGTCGCGTACGGACCGTCGGTGAAGGTGGCGCTCGACGCCGCCACCGCCGCCGAAGCCGAGGGCAAGTCGCTGGAGGTCATCGACCTGCGCACGCTCTCGCCGCTCGACCTCGGACCGGTCTTCGAATCGGTCCGCAAGACCGGACGGCTCATCGCGGTCAGCGAAGCGCCGTCGGAATCCTCGCTGACCTCGGAAATCGCCGCCCGCGTTCAGCAGGAATGCTTCTACTCCCTTGAGTCCCCCGTCCTGCGCGTGACCGGATTCGACACGCCGTACCCGCCTGCGAAGCTCGAGGAGCACTACCTCCCCGACCTCGACCGGGTCCTGCACGCTGTCGACCGATCTCTCGCCTGGTAAGGGGGTTGCATCAGAAATGCCCGAGTACAAACAATTCCCCCTGTCGGACACGGCGGAGGGGCTGACTGAAGCCGACATCCTCGCCTGGCGCGTCAAGCCGGGCGACACGGTCACGGTCAACCAGATCGTGGTCGAGGTCGAGACCGCGAAGGCCGCTGTCGAGCTGCCGATTCCGTGGGCCGGGGTGGTCACTGAGCTGCACGTGGAACCGGGGCAGACGGTGGAGGTCGGGACGACGATCCTGACCATGGACGTGGATCCCGACGGAAAAGCCGCACCCGCCGCTGAGCCCGCTGCCGCGGCTCCGGCCGCTCCGGCCGAAGAGGAGATGAAGCCGCTAGTCGGCTATGGCTCCAAGGCGGCCGGGACGACCCGGCGGGCGCGCAAGGGGGCCACCGCGGCTCCGGCTCCGGCACCTGCGCCGGTTGCGGCGGCTCCTGCTCCCGCACCGGTGGCCGAAACCCCGCGTGGCGGTTACGTCCCGCTGGCCAAACCGCCGGTCCGCAAGCTGGCCAAGGACCTCGGCGTCGACCTGCACTCGCTCACCGGCAGCGCGGACGGCGGCGTGATCACCCGCGACGACGTCCACGCCGCAGCCAACGGTTCCGCCGTCCCCGCAGTGTCCACTGTGGATTCCGGCTACGACCCGGCCACCCGCGAGCGGCGCGTGCCGATCAAGGGCGTCCGCAAGGCGACCGCGGCCGCGATGGTGCAGAGCGCTTACACCGCTCCGCACGTCACGGAGTTCCTCACCATCGACGTCACGCCGATGATGGAACTGCGCGAGAAGCTCAAGAAGTCGCGCGAATTCAGCGGCGTCAAGCTCACTCCGCTCGCGTTCGCGGCTAAGGCCGTATGCCTCGCGGCGAAGCGCACGCCGGACGTCAACGCGGTGTGGGACGAGGCCGCGCAGGAGATCGTCTACAAGGACTACGTCCACCTCGGCATCGCGGCGGCGACCCCGCGCGGTCTCGTGGTGCCGAAGATCCGGGACGCGGATTCCTTGTCGCTCAAGGAACTCGCGGTCGCGCTCACCGAACTGACCGACGTCGCGCGCGAGGGCAAGACCACACCGGCGGCGATGCTGGGCGGGACGTTCACGATCACCAACGTCGGCGTGTTCGGCGTCGACACCGGCACGCCCATCATCAACCCGGGCGAGTCGGCGATCCTGGCGGTCGGGGCCATCCGCGACACCGCGTGGGTGGTCGACGGCGAGATCAAGGTGCGCAAGGTGATGCAGCTGTCGCTGAGCTTCGACCACCGGGTCGTCGACGGGCAGCAGGGGTCGGAGTTCCTCGCCGACGTCGGCGCGCTGCTCGCCGATCCGGCGGTCGCGATCACGTACTGAGCCGAGGGCCGTGTCCATCCGGGCACGGCCTTCGCTTTATCCGGTTGACGGAGTGAGCGCTCACTCCGTACTGTGGCGAGCATGGAAACGAGGAAAAGAGCACCGGGGATGGCCCCGGACGACCGGCGGCGGATGATCGTCCGCGCGGTGCTCCCGCTGGTCGTCGAGCACGGCCACGGGGTCACGACCGCGCAGATCGCCCGGGCCGCGGGGATCGGCGAGGGCACTATCTTCCGGGTCTTCAAGGACAAGGACGAACTGTTCGACGCGTGTGTGGAAGCCGCGCTCAATCCGGCGGAGGCGCTGGAGATGATCGGGGAGATCCCGGCTGAACTGCCGTTGGAGAAGCGGCTTGCCGAGGCTGCCGAGGCGATGAACGCGCACCTGCAGCGGATGGGCGCGGTGATGGCCGCGACCATGAAGGGCCGCCCGCGCGCGGCGGTGGAAGAAGCGCGCAACCGCAAGTCAGTGACCGGAGACAGCCGCCGCGAGTCGCTCGAGGCGATGCAGCGCGCGGTGCGGGAACTGTTCGTTCCGGACGCCGCCCGGCTGCGACTGCCGGTGGACAAGGCCGCTTCGCTGTTCCTGGCGCTGCTGTTCACGCAATCGCGCCCGATGCCGGGTGCCCCGACTACCGACGAGGTCATCGACGTCTTCCTGCACGGTTCGGTGCTGGCGTGATCCCCGGCGGTGGGGGCGGGATCGAGATGGCCCTCGGCCGCCGCGGTCGCCGCAAGATGGCGCAATCCGTGCCGGACAGCGGTCTCACCGGGCCGGTCGACATCCCGGAACCGGAGCAGCCGGAACAGCCGAAAGGCCTGCGGGCGCGGCTGTCTCGGATGCGCACTTCGGTGGCAGGCACCGTCCGCGGCCTGCCGAAAGTCGCGAAACTGACCTGGCAGGCCAGCCCGACGCTGACGATCGTGCTCGCGGTGATCACGCTGGCGTCCGGCCTGCTGCCGACGGTCACCGCGTACATCGCGAAAATCCTGCTCGACTCGGTGGTCGCGGCGATCCAGCATCGCGGGTCGACGGCGGACATCGTGCGCATCACGCTGTTCCAATTCGGCGTGCTGGCGGCGACCGCGATCAGCAGTTCGCTCACCACGATCGCGCAATCCCTGCTGCAGGAACGGATGACGCTCACCATCCGGCACCAGGTCATGCAGCACGCGAGCGACCTGCACCTGGCGTACTTCGAGGGTTCGGCGTCGTACGACATGCTGCGCCAGGCCGCGCAGGAGGCGCCGACGCGTCCGTTGTCGATGATGACCTCGGCGCTCGGCCTGATCCGGACGCTGATCACCTTCGCCAGCATGATCGCGCTGCTGGTGTCGATCAGTCCGCTGCTCGCGCTGGTCGCTTTGCTGGCCCCGATTCCGGCGTTCATCTCGCAGTCGAAGTACGGTTCGCGGGCGTTCTGGCTCACCTTCATGATGTCGCCGATCAAACGGCGGATGGACTATCTGTCCTCTTTGGTCACTACGGACACGTATGCCAAGGAGACCAAGCTGTTCGGCCTCGGTCCGTACTTCGTGGACCGGTTCCGGAAGCTCGGCGTGGTTGCCTACGACCGGCAGCGGAAGCTGACGGTGAAACGGAATGTCAGTTCGACGTCGTGGGGGTTGCTGAGCACACTGGTCGGCTCGGGGATCGCGTTGTACATCGCGCTGGAGGCGGTGGGCGGACGGCTGACGCTGGGCGATCTGGCGCTGTACACCGCCGCCGCGACGTCCGTGCAGAGTTCGGTGACCGGGTTGTTCACCGCGTTTTCCGGGATGTACGAGAACAATCTCTACCTGGACACGCTGTACCGCTTCCTCGACACCAAACCGGAAATCACCGCACCGGCGAAGCCGCGGCCGCTTCCGTCCACTGTGGATGGACACATCCAATTCGAGTCGGTGAGCTTCAGCTATCCCGGCGCGGACGAACCGGCGCTGCACGGGGTGAGCTTCGAGATCCGTCCCGGCGAGACCGTCGCGGTGGTGGGGCGCAACGGCGCGGGCAAATCGACGCTGTTCAAACTGCTGTGTCGGCTTTACGACCCCACGGCGGGCCGGATCCTGCTGGACGGCGTTGACATCCGAGAGTACGACCCGGTACAGCTGCGCACCAAGATCAGCGCGATGTTCCAGGATTACGTGACCTACCAAGGCACCGCGGCGGAGAACATCGGCCTCGGCGACCTGAACCGGCTCACCGATCGCGAGCACATCGAGGAGTCCGCGCGCCGCGCCGGAGCCGACGAGCGCATCGCCCGGCTGCCGACGGGGTACGACAGCCCGCTCGGCCGCTGGTTCGACCAGGGCGTGTCGCTGTCCGGCGGGGAATGGCAGAAAATCGCGCTGGCCAGGGCTTTCCAGCGCGAGGCCCCGATCCTGATCCTGGACGAGCCGACGTCGGCGTTGGACGCCCAAGCCGAGCACGACCTGTTCGACCGGCTGCACACGTTGTCGCGCGGGCGGACGACGCTGTACATCTCGCACCGGTTCTCGACGGTCCGCCAAGCCGAGCGCATTCTGCTGCTGGACCACGGGAAAGTCGCGGAGTACGGAACGCACGAGGCGCTGATGGCGGCCGACGCCGGATACGCGGAATTGTTCACGCTGCAAGCGGAGGCGTACTTGAAGTGATTATGTTGGGGTGATCAGCCGAGGGGGTTTCGTGCTCATCACCACTGCAGACCTGGGGGTCACCGCGGGCGAGACTGAGCTGTTCAGCGGTCTCGACCTGGCCGTCGACGCCGGCGAATGCCTGGTCGTCCGCGGTGCCAACGGGGCGGGCAAGTCGACGTTGCTGCGCTGTCTCTACGGGAATCAGGTGCCGACGTCCGGTTCCGTGTCCGTCTGCGGCGGACCGCCTGACGAGCGGTCCGCCGCTTTCCGTCGTCGCGTTTCGGTGCTTTTCGACGATTCGGCACTCTTCGACGAGCTCACCCCGCGCCAGCATCTCGACCTGCTGCGCAATTCCTTCGGCGGTGAACTGGCCGACGGTCCGGTACCGGCTCCCGATGTGCCCGCGTCGGAGCTCTCCGCTGGACAACGACGTCGGCTCCTGCTGCACGCCGCGGTGGCGCGTCCGCACGAGGTGCTGCTGCTGGACGAACCGGAGCGCGCGCTGGACGCCGACGGCCGGGCCTGGCTGACCACCCTGGTCCGCACCAGCACGGGACGCGGCGCGGCGGTGATCGTGGCGAGCCATCACCCGCCGCTCGCGGACGAGGTCGCGGATTACGTGGTGGACCTGTGAAACGACCGGATCTGGTCTTGGCGCTGGTCATCGCGGTCGGCCTGCTGGGATCGCCGTTCTACAACACCGAACTCGTGCGGAGCCAGCTGATCGGCGGTGCGCCGGTGGGCGCGCTCGGCAGCGTGCTCGTGCTGTGCACCGGTCTCGCGCTGGCGTGGCGCGCGACCTTGCGCCGCGGCTATCTGTGGACCCATCCGGCCACGCTGACCTGGGACGATTTCGACGGTCAGCGTCCCGCCGTGCTCACCCGGCGACTCGTGCTGGACTGGGCCGCCAGATTCGCGGTCGCGGCGTATTTCTTCGCCGTTTCCGGGATGCTCATCGGCTTTCCCAGCTCATTGGTCGGCCCGATCGCGCTTTTCGTAGTCGTCGCCGCGCTGGCCTTGGTGCTGGGCCGCCGCCGCTCGTTCCCCGGCGAATCCCTGCTGCCGCTGACTCTCGCACTGCCGCTCGTCGTTCCACTGTGGACATACGTGGTCGTCGGCGGTCTCGCGGCGATCGCCTTGGCCCGGTCTTCTTCGTTGCCGCACACGGTTTCTCGCGACACGTTGATCCGGCACTACGCCGAACGCATGGTGCGCCGGACGTCCGCCGCCTTCCTGGACGTCTGGGCGCTGCTCCCGGCCGGACGCCCGGTGCCGTGGCGGAACGCGCTGGCCGGACGGTTCATCGTCACCCGGTATGTCGTCACGGGGACTCTCGCGCGTCGGCACACCCTCGGCCTGCCGGTCTTCCTCGCACTCGCCGTAGTCGCCACCCACGCGACCTTCCCCGCCGTGACGTCAGTGTGGCTCCTCGGCGTCGGCGGCTATCTGGCGCTGCTGCCGTTCACCGCGCCGGTCGCGCAGTTGCATCGAGTGCCCGGGCTGCGCCGCTGGCTGGACGCGTCAAACCTGCGCCTGCATACCGTGACCTGCGCTTTTCTCGGCCTGCTCGCGCTGATCTGGGCGGGCGTGGTCCTGCTGCTGGGCATCCCGGCTTCAGTCAGCGCGGTAGTAGCTGTCCTGATCGCCGCACTGGCGGCCGTTCGTTCGGTGACCCGCGGCCCGCTGGACTTCAGCTCGATGGGGATGGTGCTGTACGAGGGCGTCCTGATCCCCGCCGGACTGGTGCGGCAACTCGTCCGGGGCCCGGATCTCCTGGTGCTCGGATTAATTGCCGCGAGTTTCGTCCCGGTCTAGTTCTAGGCTTGCCCGCCATGGGGCGACGCATCATGGTCACTGGCTGCTCCGGGGCCGGAAAATCCACTCTGGCCAGGCACATCGGTGCCGCCCTCGACCTCCCGGTCACGCATCTGGACCGGCTCTACTGGCGTCCCGGCTGGGTCGAGGCCCCGCCAGAAGAGTTCCGCGCCGCCGTCGCCGAGGCGGCCAGCACGGACAGCTGGGTGATCGACGGCAACTACAGCAAGACCTTCGACCTGCGCCTGCCGCTCGCCGACACCGTCGTGCTGCTGGACGCCTCCCGCTACGCCTGCCTGTATCGGGTCGTGCGGCGGCAACTGCGCGAATGGGGCCAGGAGACGCAGGCTCCCGGATGCGTGTCGAAGATCGACGCCGAACTGGTCCAGTGGATCTGGAAGTGGCCGACGCGCCGCCCGCTGATGCTGCGGCGGATCGCCACCGAAGCCCCGACCTCGCGGCAGGTGCTGCTGCGCTCGCCACGCGAGGTTTCGGCGTTCCTGCGGAGCCTGCGGTGATCGCTTGCCGGGCCAGCAATAAAGTGCCTTCCATGGGCACGGGAACGGCCGCGGAGACCGCCGCGCAACTGGAAGCCGAGCTGGAAAAGTATCCCGAGGAGCAGGGAGAGATCCTTTTCGAGGCGGCGCAAGCATGGCGGCAGGCCGGTGACGACCACCGCGCCGTCGCGCTGCTGACCCAGGCTGTCGCGCTGGGCGGCGAGGAAGGGGGCAACGCCCGGGTCGAACTCGCCGACGTGCTGTTCGACCTCGGCCGGACCGACGAGGCCCAGGCCTGCCTGGACGAGTTGCGGAGCGAGCAACTGTCCTCGTCGATGCCGTATCACCTGGCCGCTGAGCTGCTGGAACACCGTGGCGAGCTTCAGCAGGCGCTGGCCTGGTTCGACCTGGCCGTGGCCCGGCTGTCCGAGGAGGAGCTGACCGACCGGAACACGGAGTTCGGGTTCTTCACCCTCGCGAACAACATCTTGACTGGTCGCCGACGGGTGCGCCGCGCGCTGGGATTGCCTCCGGACGAGCAGGACGAGTCGGTCCAGAGCCCTTCGGATCCGGTCCGTGCTGCCGCCCCGCCGGCGCCTCTGGGGGAAGTGCGAGTGCTGTTCTGGCCCCGCGACGAGATTCCCCGCGCGCACGAGGCTTGGCCGCACCTGGTTCAACACGCCGACGCGGACACCATCGTCGCCGACCGAGAGGCCGACAACCGGGAGCTGTCCGAGACGGGCATCGCCCGGATCATGATGGTCCCGTTGACCGTCGCGAAACTCCGGGAGTTCGCGACCCGTACCGGCAGCGACCCAGCCGCCGAAGACACCCGGCTGGCCTGCATGAACGAGGTCTTCGAGGAAGGCGGCGCGCTGAGCTGGCCCCCCGCGCGCAACGAGCCCTGCTGGTGCGGCTCGGGCGCGAAATACAAGAAATGCTGCGGCCGTCCCAACCTCTCCTGACCGCGATCGGCAGCCTGCTGACCTGCGCTTATTTCCCCTCGGGAGCAAATCCCGGCACTCGTTCGTTCACCTGGTATGGCTGTCGTGTTCTTGCTCTACGTCATCGCTGAAGTCGCCGCCATCTGGGCGGTCGGCTCGGTCGTCGGTGTGCTCGGCACGATCGGTCTGCTGATCGCGGGCGCGTTCGTGGGCTCGTGGCTGGCGCGCCGCGAGGGCGGCAAGGCGATGCGCGCGTTCATGGCGACCGCGCAGTCGGGCCGCAATCCGGAGAAGGAACTGACCGACGGCATGCTCGTCGCGCTCGGCGGCGTGCTGATCATGGTCCCCGGCTTCGTCAGCGACGTGCTGGGCCTGCTCTTCCTGCTGCCGCCGACCCGCTCGATCGCCCGGCGATTTTGGCTGCGCCGCGCGGAGAAGCGCGCCATCCGGTACGCCAACCAGCGCCGCGGCCCGGTGATGGTGGTGGACAGCGAGGTCGTCGCGGAGGAGCCGCGGCCGTCGAACCATCCGGTGATCGAAGGCCGGATCGTCGAAGGCTGAGTCTTTGCCACAATGGCCTCCGTGGAGCGGCTGGTAACGACTTCCGCGGTAAGCGCCCGCATGAGCAAACAGAAGTCCCGCAACACCGGGATCGAAATGGCGCTGCGCAAGATCCTGCACGCCGCCGGGTTCCGTTATCGGGTGCACCGCCGTCCGGTCAAGGGTGTGCGCCGCGAGGCTGACCTGGTGTTCGGCCCGGCCCGGGTAGCGGTTTTCGTGGACGGCTGCTTCTGGCACGGCTGCCCGGAACACGGCACGTGGCCGAAGAACAATGCGGATTATTGGCGGACCAAGATCGAAACCAACCGCCGCCGCGACGCGAATACTGACGCACTGCTGCTCGAAGCGGGCTGGCTGTCGGTGCGAATCTGGGAACACGAAGCCACCGATGTCGCCGCGTCGCGGGTGATCGAGACCGTGAAGGAACGCCGGCCCCATTAATGTTGGCGCCATGCCTCTACCGGGTCAGCCCACCGCCGCGGAGTTCTTCGCGGGCATCGGTCTCGTGCGCCTAGGCCTAGAACCGGCCGGCTTCGACGTCGCGTGGTCCAACGACATCGAACCCGCGAAGCAAGCCATGTACGAAGCACACTTCAACGACCAGGGCGCGCACGAGTACGTCCTGGGCGATGTCGCCGCCCTGCGCGGTGTCGATCTGCCCGCTGGCCTCAGCCTGGCCTGGGCGTCCTTCCCGTGCACGGACCTCTCGCTGGCCGGCTGGCGCCGCGGCTTGGCGGGTTCGCACTCGTCGACGTTCTGGGAATTCACCCGCATCCTGGACGAACTGGGCCCGGATCGCCCACCGGTAGTCGCGCTGGAAAACGTCGTAGGCCTGGCGACAAGCCACGGCGGCGACGACCTCCGTGCCGCGATCCGCGAACTCAACCGGCTCGGGTACTCCGCCGATGTCCTGACCCTGGACGCCCGGCGGTTCGTCCCGCAGTCGCGGCCGCGGTTGTTCATCGTTGGTGCGCAGAATCCGCCCGCTGACTCGCCCGCACCGTCGCCGTTGCGCCCGGCTTGGCTTGCGCTTGATCCTTCGTTGCGGACCCATCGCGCCGCCTTGCCCGCGCCTCCGCCGCTTTTGGTCACCGGACTGTCCGCGGCCGTCGAACGCCTGTCCGCCGACGACGAGCGTTGGTGGACGCCCCTGCGTGCTGACGCGTTCGTCGGATCCCTTTCGCCGCTCCAACTGGAGCGCTTGACGCAGTTGCGGGTGGGAAAGAAGCTGGTGTACCGCACGGCTTACCGCCGCACCCGAAACGGAAAGCCAGTGTGGGAAGTCCGACCGGACGACATCTCCGGCTGCCTGCGCACCGCCCGCGGCGGCTCGTCCAAACAGGCCGTGGTGCAAGCAGGGCGGGGAAGCGTACGGGTCCGGTGGATGACACCCCGCGAGTACGCCCGGCTGATGGGGGCGGGGAAGTACGCGCTGGACGGGCTGCGGAACAACCAGGCCCTGTTTGGCTTTGGGGACGCGGTTTGTGTGCCGGTGGTGCAGTGGCTGTCGGAGAATTACCTGATGCCGTTGGCACGCGGGGAAATGAGCCTGGAGACCGCGGTTTAGTCCGCCCCAGTCGGCTTAGGAATGTCGAAATACCCCGACAACCGCACCGCCGGCGCGTACTCCCCCTTGACCTTCACCTTCCCCGTCACAAACATCGCCGCCACCGCCGCGTTCCCGGTCGCCATGCGGATGAAGTCCTCCACCGCCACGGTGATCGTCGTGTCCGGCGTGCGGGCCAGATCGGTGCTCGACACGCACAACCCGTCCTCGATGACCGTCTGGTAGCGGTCGAAATCGTCCCCGGCGGGGAAGCGCCAGGAGACCACGATGTCCACGTGCCGGGCTCGTTCCGGGCGGAAGTGTTCCGACATCCGGCGGAAGATCTCGTCCAGGAAGACCGCGCGCAGTTCGTCGTGGTCGGCGATGCCTTTCAGCTGCTCCCGGGTAGCCGCCGCGACGACGTCCACCAGGGCCTGCGTGGTCAGCGAGGCGATGTCGATGCCGGCTCCGGCCGTACCGAGCATGTGCAGCGTCTCCAGGACCTGCACGAACTGCTCCGGCGTCAGTTTGCCCACCTCGAGGGTGCGGGCGAACCCGTTCACCGCGTGCTCACCGGGTGAGTGCGCGGCACGCATGCGCGAGCGCCAGCGGGACACCGGAGCGGCTCAGGCCGGTCGGGGGAGGTCGAAGTGGCCGACCAGCCCGGCTGCGAAGGCCAGGTCGCCCTTGACCTTCAGTTTTCCGGTCACGAACAGCACCGCGGGCGTCGCCTGGTGGGTGATGATGCGGAAAAAGTCCACGGGCGAAAGCGTAATCGTCACGCGGGGTTTCTCGCGCATTTCGCGGGACACGGTGCAGGTTCCGTCGGAAAGCACCGTCTCGTAGCGGTCGTAGCCGCCATCGCCGGTGCCGCCGGACAGCCGCCAGTGCACGACCGCGTGCAGCGACTTCGCACGGATGTGCGCTCCCATGCGCGCGAAGATCTCGTCCAGCACCCGCACCCGTAGCGCGCGTTCGGCGACCACGGCTTCCAACTGCGCCCGCGACGCCCGCGCGACCAGCGTGGCGAACTTCGTCGGGTCGACCTTGTCCAGCGAGAACGCCGGCACTTGCTCAGACAGCCGGACCAACGCCGCCAGCAGGCGGTTCATGTCGGAACGGCCCAGCTCACGGGGGTCAATGACGTCCGCGACCGCGTTGACGTCGAGCGCGCTCGCGTCGACGGCTTCGGTGCGGTCCAGCGCGTCCAGCAGCGCGACCCCGCGCAGGCCGGCCAGGTCAGCGCTGGTCGCCTCCGGGTTGTCGGCCATCTTCCACCCCTTCCGGAACTTTCCGCCGTAAGGCTACCGGTGAGTAGGTAGTGCGGCAAGCAACGCCGCCGACCTGGGGACGGGTACCGTCCGTGCCAGCGAGAGGGAGGAAACAGCACTGTGCCCGACGAAGATCAGCGCCCACCCGAGCGAGCGAGACGGCTCCCGAGGGCGATCCGTGAACGCCAGATCCTGGACGCCGCGGTGCAGGTGTTCTCCCAGCACGGCTACCACTCGGCGTCGATGGACGAGATCTCCGAGGTCGCGGGCGTCTCCAAGCCGATGATCTACACCTACCTCGGCTCGAAGGAAGACCTCTTCGGCAAGAGCATCCAGCGCGAGGCGACCCGCCTGCTGGAAGCCATCCAGGCCGGCGTGCAGCCCGACCTCCCGCCGGACATGCAGCTGTGGCACGGCCTGCGCTCCTTTTACCGCTTCGTCGCCGAATACCGCGAGTCCTGGACGGTGCTGCACCGCCAGGCGTTGACGGTCGGCGGCGGTTTCGCGGCGGAAATCACCGCGATGCGCACCCGCGCGATCGAACTGGTCGCGGCGCTCGTGGTGGCCGCGGGAACGCGGAAGGGCCTCGGCGAGCAGACGGAGTTCTCCGGGCCAGGCTTGGCCGCCGCGCTGGTCGGCGCGGCGGAATCGCTGGCCGACTGGGCGCTGGACCACCCGGAGATCTCCGACGGCGTGCTCGCGTCCTGGCTGATGAACCTGGTGTGGCTGGGGTTCAACGACCTTGTCGAGGGGCAGGTCTGGAAGCCCTCAGAGGGCTGAGATCACCCCGTCCAAATGGGGCTTCGGCTTCCGGGCGTGCCACAGCTCGAACGCCCACCCGTCGTCCGTCTGCCAGGTCGTGAAAGCCGCGCGGCCGGGCAGCAGCACCGGCTGCTTGAACCGCACCGCGACGCTGTACGCATCCGGCAGCCGGCCCTCGAAAGACGCCAGAGCGTGCGCCTTCGTCCACATCCCATGTGCGATCGCCTTCGGGAAGCCGAACAAACGCGCGGTCAGTGGGTGCAGGTGGATCGGGTTGCGATCGCCGGAAACCTCCGCGTAGCGGCGGCCGATGTCGCCAGGCACGTGCCATAGAGCGGACGGCTTCGGGGGCGTCAACTGGGTGCGCGGGCCTGACGGACCCGAGCCCGAACCCGTGCGGCGGAGATAAGTCGATACCTCGCTCCACACGGTGTCCGCGCCGGAGTGGACCTCGCTCACCATGTCGAACTGGGTGCCTTTTTCGTGCGGGCGCAGGTTTTCCGCGCGCACGCTCACCCGGAACGTCTCGCCGAGCAGCAACGGGCGGTGTTGCGTGATCCGGTTCTCGACGTGCACCAAACCCAGCAGCGGGAACGGGAAACCCGGTTCGGTCATCAACGCCATCTGCAGTCCGAAGACCAGCATGTGCGGATACGTCGCGGGCAACTCATCCGAGAAGCGGAATCCGCAGACTTCGTTGTAGGCCGCGACATGTGCCGGGTCCACGACGACCTCGGGGCGCACCAACTCCGTAGTCGGCAGGGTCGAGCCGCCGCCTCGGCGCAGCAGGGCTTTCGGGTACAGCGTCGCCAGGCTTGGCGCGCTCGTCACTTCACGAACGGCCATCCCTCACGCCCCCAGCAGCGCCTGGCCGCACACGCGGACCAGGTTTCCGTTGACCGCGGCCGACGCCGGATTGGCATACCAGGCAATGGTTTCCGCGACATCCACCGGCAGCCCGCCCTGGCCGAGGCTGGACAGCCGCCGTCCGGCCTCGCGGATGAACAGCGGGACCGCGGCGGTCATCTTGGTCTCGATGAACCCGGGCGCGACCGCGTTGATCGTGCCGCCGTACTCCGCGAGCTGCGGCGCACCGACGTTCACCATCCCGATCACGCCCGCCTTCGACGTCGCGTAGTTCGTCTGGCCGACGTTGCCCGCGATGCCCGCAATGGACGAAACCCCGATGACCCGGCCGTTTTCGCGCAGGACCTTGTCGCCGAGGAGC
The DNA here is from genome assembly GCF_053587275.1 of Amycolatopsis sp. NPDC003676. Lineage (NCBI taxonomy): Bacteria > Bacillati > Actinomycetota > Actinomycetes > Pseudonocardiales > Pseudonocardiaceae > Amycolatopsis > Amycolatopsis sp. NPDC003676. Next base: position 2,373 of record NZ_JBSFNS010000021.1, on the reverse strand, counting down.
TTGTCGTTCACCGCGAGCTGCGCGGCGAGGTTCACCGCGATCACCGAATCCCAGCCGCCCTCGGTCATGTTGCCAAGCGTCTTGTCGCGGGTGATCCCGGCGTTGTGCACCACGACATCCACGCCGCCATGCCGGGAAGTCAGGTACTCGGCGAGCTTGGCGGGCGCGTCCGCGGCAGTGATGTCCAGCTGCAGCGCCGAACCGCCGATTCGATTGGCCACAGTGGACAGATCGCCGCCCTGTGCGGGGATGTCCAGCGCGACCACGTGCGCGCCGTCGCGGGCGAGCGTTTCGGCGATCGCCTCGCCGATGCCGCGCGACGCACCGGTGACCAGCGCGACCTTGCCGTCCAGCGGCTTGTCCCAGTTCTCCGGCGTGGGCGCGGTCTTCGCGTGCGTGCCGACGCGGATGACCTGGCCGTCCACGAACGCCGACTTCGCCGACAGCAAGAACCGCAGCGTCGACTCGGCCGCCTCCTCAGCCCCTTCGGCGACGTACACCAGCTGCGCCGTCGCGCCGCGCTTGAGTTCCTTGCCGACCGAGCGGACGAAACCCTCCAGCGCGCGCTGCGCGATCCGCTCGCGACCCTCGGCCAGCTCCGGCGGCGTGCCGAGCACGACCACCCGGCCGGATGAACCCACCTTGCGGATCACCGGGTGGAAGAACCGGTAGACCTCGCGCAGCTGTCCTGGATCCTTCACGCCGGTGGCGTCGAAAACCAGCGCCGCCTGCCGGTCCGCCGGTGCGCTGATCACCTCGATGCCGGCCTCGGTGAGCTGCGCCCGAACGCTCTTCTCCAGCCGTCCGCCAGGCGCGGCGCCGAGAAGTGCGGGACCCTCGAGTGCGGGTTGGCCGGGACGGTACCGGCGCAACGTCGCGGGGTTGGGCAGGCCGAGCTTCGGCACCACGAATTTCCCCAGCGGGGTCCTCGTGAACTGCTGGTACCTGTCCGCCATCACGTGCCTCCCGTGCAGTCTGCGTCACGTCGCAGTCTAACCTACTCGCTAGTAGGTTACAGTGTGAAAGGGACGACTCAGAGAGGTGGACGGCATGGCGACCAGGAAAACCCCGGCGGTGCGCAAGGTCGCGATCGTCGGCGGGAACCGGATCCCGTTCGCACGGTCGAACGGCCCGTACTCCCGGGCCTCGAACCAGGACATGTTCACCGCCGCGCTGGACGGTCTCGTCAGCCGGTTTTCGCTGCAGGGCGAGGTGATCGGCGAGGTCGCCGCCGGTGCGGTGCTCAAGCACTCCAAGGACTTCAACCTCGCCCGCGAGAGCGTGCTGGGCAGCAAGCTCTCGCCCGCGACGCCGGCGTCGGACGTCCAGATGGCGTGCGGCACCGGATTGCAGGCAGTCATCAACGTCGCCCACAAGATCGCGCTCGGGGAAATCGATTCGGCGATCGCGGGCGGCGTGGACACCACGAGTGACGCGCCGCTGGCGGTGAACGCCAATCTGCGCCAGATCCTCGTGCAGCTCAACGCGGCGAAGACGCTCGCCGACCGGCTCAAGCTGGTCGCGAAGCTCCGGCCGGGCCACATCGTCCCGGAGATCCCGCGCAACGCCGAACCGCGCACCGGATTGTCGATGGGGGAGCACGCCGCGCTCACCGCGCAGGTCTGGGACGTCACCCGCGAGGCGCAGGACGAACTCGCCGCGACCAGCCACCGCAACCTCGCCGCCGCCTACGACCGCGGATTCTTCGACGACCTGGTCACGCCGTACCTCAAGCTCGCCCGCGACCAGAACCTCCGCCCGGACTCCTCGGTCGAAAAGCTCGCCAAGCTCAAGCCGGTCTACGGCGGCCCGGACGGCACCATGACGGCGGGCAACTCGACGCCGCTCACCGACGGCGCGTCGACCGTCCTGCTCGCGACCGAACAGTGGGCGAAGGCGCACAAGCTGCCGGTGCTGGCGTACCTGACGTTCAGCCAGACCGCCGCCGTCGACTACGTGCACGGCGACGAGGGTTTGCTGATGGCTCCGGCGTACGCCGTGCCGCGGATGCTCGAACGCGCCGGATTGACGTTGCAGGACTTCGACTTCTACGAGATCCACGAGGCGTTCGCGTCGCAGGTGCTCGCCACGCTCAAGGCGTGGGAGGACCCCGCGTTCGCCAAGGAGAAGCTCGGCCTCGACGCGCCGCTCGGCTCGATCGACCGCAGCAAGCTCAACGTGAACGGCTCCTCGCTGGCGGCCGGACACCCGTTCGCCGCGACCGGCGGCCGGATCGTCGCGACGCTCGCGAAACTGCTGAACGAGAAGGGTTCCGGACGCGGCCTGATCTCCATTTGCGCGGCTGGCGGCCAGGGCGTCACCGCGATCCTGGAGAAGTAAGCCAAGGTCCGTGAAGGGCTCCTTGAGGGAATC